>JAHHLP010000325.1 GCA_018679295.1 Rhodothermia bacterium | reverse complement strand
GTTTGCGGTGGATGAACTCCGGATCCAGACTACCATTTTCGATCAGATCGGCAATAATGCGGTGCACCGTGGCCGACACATTACTGTAGCGGAAGGAGCCCGTATCGGTCATGATCGCGACGTACAGCGCCGTCGCAAGGTCGTGATCGATGAGATCAAGCCCCCGATCAGTGATCAGCTCGAAGATGAGCTCGCCGGTTGAAGACGCCGACTCCCTTACGTACCGATGATCGAACCAATTCTCGCCGTCGGGATGATGGTCAATCACCATTTTCTCGGCACCGGAGTGCCGGACCGGCTCACCCAGTGAGCCCAGTCGATCCTCCACATTGGTATCCACGACGATGATCAGGTCCGCTGCCGCAATGAATTCTCGCTGGGCGATGCTGCCATCATAAATCTCAACCTGCCCACTTCCGGGAAGCCAATCAAGGTTGCGGGCCGGTGGGTCCGCACTGATCAACAAGACGTCCTTACCCAGTTTGGAGAGCATACGGCCCATCGCCAACTGCGAACCGATCGCATCTCCGTCCGGCCGCGTGTGCGTCGTGACCACGAACCGATGGTTGCGATCTATGATTGAGTTAGTGTGGGTCGACATCCGGCTATGGGTTGTGGGGGAATTAATAATCAACGCGCCGATTTCTGATAAAGGTCCGACCCGTTTGTGTGGAATAAATGACTTCGGGAAACGGGTGGGTGGCTGCCGCTCAGCTGGACTTGGAGCCTTTGAGACCACCCAGGCTTTTTTCAGAAAGCAAATTGACGTCGTACGAGCGGACCCTGGTCGCCTCAGCGCGATGCCGCGCGAGGCCTATTTCTATCAACTCCGAAACCAGTGCGGAAAAGTCCACGCCGGCCGGATCCCACAGATAGAACGAGAAAGACCCTGGAATGGTGTTGATCTCATTGAAGAATACCGCGTCTAACTCCTCATCGATCATGAAGTCGATACGCGCTACCCCCGAACATTCGAACAGCTGAAATACTCGCTTGGCAAGGTTTGTGATCTCCGTCCGACGGCTTTCGTCCAGCGGAGCCGGTATGATCCGATCCAGCGAGGCCATGCCGGCAGAGACTTCAGACGCCCCCTTCGCGGGCAGCGACCGTTTGGGGCCGCCGTCCTGGGAACGCTGGTACTTGTCAGCAAACGTCAGCAACTCGCTTTCTCCTCCGCGAACCGGCTGCTCGAGCACGCTTACCCTTGCCTCCGAAGGCGACCCAAGCACGGAGCAATTAATCTCCGTTAGTTTTTCCACAGCCCGCTCGACGACAACCTTCGAGTCGAATCGAAACGCCTCCTCGATTATCCTGTCCAGTGCCTCCCGTTCGGATGCGATCGCGATACCGATCGAGGAGCCGAGGCGTGCCGGCTTCACTATGGCCGGGTAGCCGATTTCTGATTCAATCCGATCGAGGTACTGCTCTTCGGATCCCGCCCATTCCCATTCATAGATCGATACGTATTCGACCACCGGGACGCCGGCCGCTTCGCAGAGCTGTTTGGAAACCACCTTGTCCATCCCAATGGCCGACGCGAGTACACCGCTGCCCGTGTACGCCACACCCATAGACTGGCAAAGTCCTTGCACTCCTCCATCCTCTCCCGAACCCCCGTGAAATGCGAGAAACAGGATGTCGACGGTAATCGGGTCGGCCTTCATGCGAAACCATCCGCCGGGTCCTTGCGGCATCAACCTCAGCCGTCCGAAGGCCCCAGGGGCGAACGACACCGGCGACGCCTTTTCCCTCAACGCAGCGAGGTCCTTGTAGGCATCGAGATCGAGGAGCGCCGCACCGGTAAACCACCGCCCATCTTTTCCGACATAAAGCGGCACCGGGTTGTACCGGTCTCGATCCATGGCCGCTAGCACCTGATGGGCTGAGATAACCGAGACTTCGTGCTCCGGGGATACCCCTCCGAAGGCAACTGCGACGGTCTTTCGATTCGTCTGAGACACAATCGCTGTCTAAACCTCCGCCTGCACGAAATACCCGCGATTATACACCGCCCATGCCCTACCCACCATCTCGCGCCCTACGAATGGAGTGTTCTTACTCTTCGACCTTATGTGCCGCGCTTCAAAGGTCCAGCGCGTGGTCGCGTCGAAAATAGTGAGGTTGGCGGCCGCACCCTGCCTGATGACCGGCACGTCCAGGTTGAGTATGGTTCGGGGCGAGACGCAGAGCTTGTGAACGGCCTCCTCCACCGATAGAACGCCGGCGTCTACAATCTCGCGGCCCGTGATGCCCCACGCCGTCTCCAGCCCGATTATTCCGAACGGCGCTGCAGCAAACTCGACTTCCTTCTCGAAGGAGGCGTGCGGCGCGTGGTCCGTGCAGATCGCATCAATTGTTCCGTCCCTCAAGCCCTCCTTCATCGCATCCACATCGGTTTGGGTACGCAATGGTGGGTGCATCTTGGTGTTAGTGGAGAAACCTGTACGCTCCACCTCCTCATCGGTCAACGCGAAATGATGTGTACACACCTCGGCGGTGATATTTATTCCGTCCTCTTTGGCACGGCGTACCAGTTCCACGCCGTCCGCAGTCGAGATGTGGGCAACGTGAATGGCTCCTCCCGTGAAGCCTGCGATGAGTATGTCCCGGGCAATCATAACCTCTTCGGCGAGCCCGGGAATTCCCGGCACACCGAGCCGCGTCGACACGCTGCCCTCATGCATGTGCCCATGAGGGTTGAGCCCGAGGTCTTCCATGTGATTGATGATGGGCATCTCAAGCATGGAGCTGTATTCGAGAGCGCGCCGCATCAGTCCGGCGTCCTGTACCGGGGACCCGTCGTCACTGAATGCGACCGCTCCGCCATCGGCCAAATCGCCCATTTCCGCCAACTCCTTCCCCTCACGCCCCTTAGACACACACGCGATAGGATAGACGTCGACCGCGGTCTGTTCAGCACGCTCGATCACGAATTCGACCACATCACGAGTATGTATGGGAGGATCTGTGTTGGGCATGCAGGCTACGGCCGTAAACCCGCCGAACGCAGCTGCCGAACAGCCCGTCTCGATCGTCTCCTTGTACTCGAAGCCCGGCTCTCTCAGATGGACATGCATATCCATCCAGCCGGGCGAAATGAACCGCCCGTCGCAGTCGTAGGTCTGAATATCGGCGTTGAGGTCCGAACCGATGCGAGCGATGCGACCGTCGCGAATCTCGATGTCGAGCCGTTCACTTCTACCCGCAGCGGGATCCAAAACAGTTCCGCCCTTTAGCAGCATGTCCGGTTTTGGGCTCATAGCGATCTCTCGATACCGGTTCAGGTCCGTGGCGCCTGTTCTCCATTAACTTCAGTAACGGCGCCCAATGTAGCTCGCATCAAATCTACCGCGATGCCGTGACCCGGTCCGGTCTCCTTGGATTGTTCTTTATGAATTTCAGACGCCGGCAGCGGCTAGCGCTTGCGTCGGCCCGAGTTATTTTAGTTTCCAGACGAACGCACCACCGATATTGCCTCGAGTCGAGAAGACCCTATCAACCGCCACATGGATTCCGAAGCTCTGGCATTCTCGCACGCTGAGGCTCATGTAGACCTGGGCCGGATCCGGTCGAACCTGCGCGCCATGCACCGGCACGCGGGTGGTAGCGCCGTGGTGGCAGTTGTGAAGGCCAATGCCTACGGACATGGTTCGGTTGAGGTCGCACGGACGCTTGAGGAAGAGGGTGTTGCGTACCTGGCCGTAGCCCAGCTGTCTGAAGCGCTGGAGCTTCGCCGGGCTGGAATAGAAGGCCGGATCATCGTCTTTGGCGTTCCACTGCGAACGGAGATCGGTCTCTTTGCCGAGCACGACATCGATCTGGTGGTGGCATCGGACACCATGGTTCATCAGTTGGCCGACTGGCCCGCCTCTCGCAAGCTGAACGTTCATCTCAAGGCCGACACCGGGATGCATCGGCTGGGCCTGGCGCCAGAATCCGTACCGGACGCGGTGGCCTCGCTTCGAGATCAGGACGGCGTCCATCTCGCAGGACTATGGACACATATGGCTTCCAGCGACGAAGCCAGCAACAACTTCACCGCCTCCCAGATGAAGAGCTTTGAGCGTTTGGTGCATGCATTCGCAAAAGACTTCGACCATGTGCATTCAGCCGCGAGCAGCGGCGTGTGGAATTTCCGCGACCTCCTGATGTCCCCGCAGAAGTCGATGGTGCGGCTCGGCATCAGCCTCTATGGTTATCTGGAAGACGGAGACACGTCGCGATCTGCCGGCCTTCAACCGGCGCTGACATTCAAGTCACGGGTTGCACAGGTACGGACGGTCGCGGCGGGCGAGGGCGTATCATACAATCTGACGTGGAAAGCGGTCGAAGACACCCGCGTGGCCACCGTAGCCGCCGGCTACGCGGACGGCTACTCTCGCATTCTATCGAATAGGGCGTCCGTCGGTGTACGTGGCCAGCAATATCCGGTTGTCGGAACTGTGTGCATGGACATGTTCATGATCAACCTGGGTCATCCGGACCGCGCGCCCGACGTAGCGGAAGAGGACGAGGTTGTGCTTTTTGGTGATCGGGGCCCATCCGCGTTCGACGTGGCTGACTGGTCGAGCACGATCGTCTACGAGGTCTGCACCAACATTGCTGCAAGAGTTCGCCGCACGTATGGCCCTTGACGTGCCGCAACCGCAGAACGTGAACCCGTCATTATTCAATACGCGAGCCTGGTATTTGCTGCCAGGCGGTCACAGATCGATGATTCAAAAAAATGAAGAAGATGCAAACGAGTCACATTATATTTATCCTTCTATCGCTGGGGCGTAATTGAGGCGCTCACGCGCAACCGTACACACATATCAGCACCCGAATAATGGCCGTTACATCCGAAGCCTCCGAAATAAACATCCTGGTCGTGGACGACGAAGAGGATGTTGTAGAAGTCGTAAGCCATTTCTTGTCGCAAGAGGGCTTTACAATTCACAAGGCATACGACGGCGAAGAAGCTCTTCAGAAGGCAACTCCGGACGTTGACCTCATCGTCCTGGACATCATGCTGCCGGGCCTCGACGGTTACGAAGTCTGCCGCCGCCTGAGGTCGAGGGTGGAGACGGAGACGATTCCGATCATTTTCCTGAGTGCAAAGGTAGAGGAGGAAGATCAGATCAGGGGGCTCATGCTTGGCGGCGACTCCTATCTGACGAAACCCGTTTCACCGCAGGTTATCCTCGCAAACGTCAAGGCGATTCTCCGCCGAAGCGGTGTCGAAGAAAGTCGCACGCTACAGGTAGATAATCTGACCATCTACGAGGATGAGTACCGGGCCTCTCTGGGCGACAAGGATCTTGGCCTCACGCTGACCGAGTTCGAACTGCTCCGGTACCTGGTTCGTCATCCTCGCAAGGCATTCACGAGGCAGCAATTGCTGGAGACCATTTGGAAAGATGCCATGATGGTCACCGAAAGGACGGTGGATGCCCACATCAAGAACCTGCGCGAAAAACTGGGTGCGTTCGCAGAGCACATCCAGACCGTACGTGGCGTGGGCTACCGCTTTGTGAGAGAGGCCAACACCGAAGCCTAGCACACGCGTTGCAAGGCCCAAGCCTGAAAGCGCGCAACAAGTTCAGCGTATTCCATGCGGCTTCCCTGGCGCTCGACTTCCCGCAGTCGGACGAGGCTGCTGCCCTCAAGAGCTTCGACACAGTTCTTGATGATGATTACGTTCGGCGTTTTCGTGGGGATCGCCGTCCTCGCAGTCTGGCTGTACCTTGCTTTTGTGCTGCGCGGAGATATCGACGGCGCACTCGATCAGACCCTTCGCGAACAAGCGGAGCGCGTAGCTCTCCTCATCGATTCCTCGGATCCCGACGAACGCCAATCTGTCGCCCGCGATTTCGCGCAGCTAGCCGAATTCCATCTCACGGTAGCATCGGGTGAAACGGTAGTCTGGGAAGAAATGAGGCTCCCGGACCACTTGTCTTCCGCCGTCCTGCGGGTGGGTGCACTCGAAAAGCTGGACCAAGGCCAGCAGCGAATTGATCTGGTTCGGTCGGATGAAGGTGAAGTCGTGCATTACGTGACGGTGCGTCCGGATGGCTCTGACACCACCGTTCGCGTAGGACAGGGTGAGCCGCGTCTTTTGCAACTCGTCAACCGAATGAAGGCAACGCTCTTCGTTGGAATGGTGCTGGCTCTCGCACTTGCGTTGCTTGGAAGCTGGACGGCCGCGCAACGCGTCACACTGCCGCTGCAAGAGATCCGCAACAACGCGAAACGCATCGCTGAGGGGGACATCGACCGAAAAATTCGCGTCGACTCGCGCGCCGCGGAATTCCAGGACCTGGAGGAAAGCCTGAATCGGATGTCCGACAGCTTTCGCGAAAAGATCGATAACCTGCAGCGGATGGCTGCCGTGCAAAACGAGTTCATCGGAAACGTTTCCCACGAGGTGCGCAACCCCATTTTCGCCGTCGGAGGATACCTCGAAGCGCTGTCGACACCCGGACTCACCGACGAACAGCGCGCACTCTATGGCGAGAAAGCTCTGGCGAACCTGCAGCGGCTGTCCAATCTTTTCAATGACCTTATTGAAATCGCCCGGCTCGAATATCGTGAAGACATCATTAGTCCGGGCGTGTTCGACCTCGCAGAACTGGTGCACGAGGTAGGTGAAACCCTGCGGCAGAAAGCTTCAGAAAAAGGACTGAATCTCGAGATCGACAACCCGTCGATGTTTGTCGAGGCAGATCGTAACAGGATCCGTCAGGTGGTAGTGAATCTCGTTGAGAACGCGATCGCCTATTCGGATGAAGGTACGATCCGCTGTCGTATCGGACGCAGACAGGACAGGGTTCGGGTCGAGGTTGTAGATTCAGGGCGCGGAATCCCTGAAGACCATCTCGAGAGGGTTTTTGAACGCTTCTATCGAGTCGACCCGGACCGCTCGCGCAGGAGTGGCGGCACCGGTCTTGGCCTTAGCATCGTAAAGCAGATCCTGCAGGCCCACGGACAGCAGATCCACGTTGAGAGCACGGTGGGATCGGGAACACGCTTCTGGTTCGACCTACCATACGCCGAAACGCTGGAGCCGGTAGTGGCATAGCTCGCCAAACATTTTCAGTGTCGGCTCGTTTCAGTATTATTTATTGCGCGTCGGAATCACCCGATTTCAAATCAAAGACGCCGTACGCATAATTGTGTCCCACTGCGTGCGGATCCGACCGCGGAATGGCGCCCTGAGGCGCCCAAATGAGAGCGTGTATGGCTGGTACCAGGAAAAAAGTGGAACGGGAGTACCGGCGAGATGACGTTGTGCAGATTGACTCCAAAGATGGTGCGGCAACCAACGGAGGCGTGCTTCACCCGGGTTTTGAAAGCGACATCGACGTCCAATTCGTTTCGCCATCGGATTTTGACCCCGAAATCCTGAGAAGTGTCTACAGGACGATGCTCGTCTCACGACGGCTCGACCACAAGATGATGACGCTTCTCAAACAAGGTAAAGGCTTCTTTCACATCGGTAGTTCGGGTCACGAAGCCGCACAGGCGGCAATCGCCTTCGATGCGAGACCCGGGTACGATTGGTTTTGTCCGTACTATCGAGACCTTTGCACGGTTCTTTCCCTTGGGATGACGCCGAGGGAAGCGCTGCTCGCGCACCTCGCCAAAGCCGACGACCCCAATTCTGGCGGCCGACAGATGCCCGAGCATTTCGGCTCGAGGAAAAAACACATCATGACGACCTCGTCGTCGGTCGGTGCGCAGTTTCTGCCCGCCCTCGGCTTCGGCATGGCGATACTCCGTCAGGAAACCGACGCTTTTGTGTACTGCTCGTGTGGCGACGGGGCTACATCGCAAGGCGACTTTCACGAAGCGTTGAACTGGTCCGCGCGTCTTCGCGCACCGGTGCTATTCTTCGTGCAGGACAACAAGTATGCGATCTCGGTACCCTCACACGATCAGACAGCCGGGGGAACCGCATACAAACTGGCCCGCGGCTATGAGGGTGTCGCTCGGGCACGCGTGGACGGAACCGACTTCTTCAAGACACTCAGTGTGGCCCGGTCGGCCATTAAACACATTAGAGAGGGTCACGGACCGGTTTGTCTCGTCGCCGACGTCGTGCGCCTGCTTCCACATTCGTCATCCGACGACCATGCCAAGTACCGATCAAAGGAGGAGCTTGAGCAGGATCGCCAGATCGACCCCATCGCAAGAATGGAGCTCGATTTGGTCGAGGCCGGGGTCCTTGCCGAAAGTGAAATCGAGGAAATACGGGCGGGCGTCGTCAAAGAGGTAGACGAGCATACGGTCTGGGCGCAGGAGCAACCGGACCCCGATCCCGCGACAGCCCTCACGCACGTCTTCTTCGAAGGAACCCATGACCTCCAGTTCGAGAAGGAGCAACAAGACTGGAATGGCGAGCCGATTGTCATGGTTGACGCGATCAATCACGCGCTCGCGGAAGAACTGGAGCGAGACGACAAGGTGCTTGTTTACGGCGAAGACGTGGCCGGCAACAAGGGTGGTGTCTTCACTGCCACGCGAAACCTCACCAGCCGCTTCGGTGAGCAGCGCTGCTTCAACTCGCCGCTGGCGGAGGCGTCAATCGTTGGTACAGCAGTCGGCCTCTCGGGTGCGGGCTTTTCACCGGTAATCGAGATACAGTTTGCGGATTACATCTGGCCGGCACTGCAGCAGTTGCGCAACCAGGTTGCCCCGTTCAGATACCGTTCGAACGGCGATTGGGAATGCCCGATGGTGATTCGAGTCCCTTGCGGCGGATACATCCATGGCGGCCTGTGCCACTCGCAAAACATAGAGTCCATCTTCGGACATATGCCGGGCTTCAAGATCGCGATGCCGTCGACGGCTACCGACGCGAAAGGACTTCTGAAGACGGCAATCCGGGCGCGTGATCCGGTGATATTTCTCGAACACAAAGCGCTTTATAGGGCAGCCGCGGCCCGTACCCCGGAGCCGGGTCCGGACTACCTGCTTCCGTTTGGGAAGGCGCGTACCGTCCTCGAAGGCTCGGACCTGACCGTCATCACGTACGGAATTATGGTCCACAAGTCTACGACGGCCGCCAAGACGTTGGCGAAAGAGGGGTACTCCGTGGAGGTGATCGACATTCGCTCGATCGTGCCGCTCGATACGGCAGCGATACTCGAGTCGGCGCGGAAGACGGGCCGCGTCCTCATCGTCCACGAGGATCACGAGTTCGTCGGATTTGGAGCCGAGATCGCAGCGCAAGTCGCCGATATGGCCTTTGAATCGCTGGATGCACCCGTGCGCCGCCTGGCCGGGAAGTTTTCATTCGTACCGTTTGCCGACGCGCTAGAGCGCGCGGTGCTACCACAGGACGACGACGTTCTCAATGCTATGCGGGAAATCCTGGCTTACTAGGATCTCAGGCATCGGAATATCGCTCGCGTTCTGTGTCCCCAGACCGCGCCCCTGACCACGGCAGGTTTGACTGCGGCGCGCTTCGCCTGCATGGCGCTTCGCCTACGACGCCTTCTCGAGCGCCTGATCAAGGTCATCCTCGAGGTCGGCATAATCCTCGATGCCGACCGAAAGTCGAATGAGACCGTCGCTTATCCCGGCTCTTTCTCGCTGCTCAGCAGTCATGGACGCGTGGGTCATGGTTGAGGGGTGCTCGATCAAGCTCTCCACTCCACCCAGGCTTTCAGCGAGCGAGAAGACGCGCGTCGCCGAAAGTACACGCGACACGTCGGCCACGTCGCCGCTACGAAGCGTAAAGGAGATCATGCCTCCAAAATCACGCATCTGTCTGCGGGCCAGATCATGACCCGGGTGGGATGACAGGCCTGGGAAATACACTGCCGCCACCTTGGAGTGCCCACTCAGGTACTCGGCCATCCGAATCGCATTCTCACAGTGCCGCTGCATCCTGACGTGCAGCGTCTTCGTTCCGCGCAGCGTCAAGAAACAGTCCATTGGGCCAGGAACGGCCCCCGTCGACTTGATCTGAAATCGGAGCTTCTCCGCCCACTCGTCGGAGTTCGTGCACACGACGCCGCCGATCACATCCGAGTGGCCACCCAGATACTTGGTCGTGGAGTGAAGAACAAGGTCGATCCCCAACGACAATGGTTGCTGCAGATATGGGGTAGCAAACGTGTTGTCGACTGCCGTTTGAATGTTGCGCGTCCGCGCCATGTCCGCGACAGCCTCGAGATCGATGATCCTCATCATCGGATTTGACGGCGTCTCCAGCCAGACGAGCCTCACGTCACCATCGAGTGCGGCCTCTACCTCATCAAGACGGGTCATGTCGACGTACTCGAACTCAAAGCCGTACCGGGCAAAGACATGATTAAAAAGCCGAAACGTACCGCCGTACAGATCATCGGAGGCAACGATCTTGTCACCAGGATCGAGACCTTTCATGATCGCATCAATCCCCGCGACGCCTGACGCGAAGCAGATC
>JAHHLP010000326.1 GCA_018679295.1 Rhodothermia bacterium | reverse complement strand
GGTCTGGATCAGGCGGAAAGGCTTCACCATCGATTTCAATCTCCATCTCCGGCGCCGTCCCATCGACCAGGACGACGTACTGCTCGAGGTTGATATTGTTGTATGAGATCGGGTCGGTGTATCCCTCCTGACGAACCCGCGTTTCGACGACGTTTGCACCGGCCCTGTTGGTAGTTTGAATATCGCGCGTCGGGGTGGCGGACGCGTCGGCCGGCAAGGCACCAAGCGTGTCGGTCGCGAGGAAGAGGCGCTCGTTGTCGGCACCGGTTTCGAAGTAGTCGAGAAAGGTTGCCGACGCGTCGACAGACGACAGGTTTTTTACCAGTGTGGTCGTCAGAACCTGCTCCCCCTCCTGAAGCGTGTCTTTCGAAACCTCGGACCGGAAACGATCGATCGTGAGTTCTGCGACGGGTATATATTCCACGGACCACGCTAACAACTGCGGTGTGCCGGCATTTGTCGAGTCGACGAGTTCGGCATGCAATGTAAGCTCGGGATGCTGCCTGGAGTCCACCGCTGAGAGGTCCAGCGTGTATGTCGGGGGATCCGGATTCAGGACAGTTTCCGAGCCCTGCGCCAGAATCTCGCCCGTTGTCCCGGATATCAAGCGCAGATATATGCGATTGTTTGGATGGACGAGCTGAGGCTGCCAGCGCAGGTACTGCCATTCACGAGCCGGACCGATTTCGGGAGCCTGAGTGGTTCCGCGCCCAAGAGAGAACGCCAGCGTCGTGTCTCTCAGAATTTCGTTTGTGCCGCCGGGAGGGTCGACCCACTCGCGCGTTTCTGATGGATATCCCTTTCTTGACATCATGATCCAGAGATGACGATACGTCAACGTGTCGATCGCCATGCTCTCGAGATCCCGGAATATCGTTTTTATGCTATCCGGTATTTCGACCACGCCGTCCTTGTTGCCAAGATGTCGGGTCCGCGTAAAGATGTAGTCACCGGTTTTCACGCGAGCCGCCTGCGCTTTTAGCGAGTCGAAACCCTCTACCGGGTCAAAGAAATCATTGGGATAAGTAGCTGCGGACGTATGGCTCTTCACGCTTCCCGTCTCGCCGTCGATGACAAGGAGGCCAAAACCGAGCTTTGAACGCTCTATACGTTCCCCAGAGACAACGAACTGTCCTGCCCAAAGGCCTGATCCGCGTTCGCTGGCGGCGCTGACCTCAAGCTCGAAGTCGCGTATCTGCCACAGGCCGTTCACTCTTTCCAGCAGACCGTCTCCGGTATTTACGCTGAAGAGATCACCGGATTGCATCCAGCCGTTGCCGCCTGCCCCCATGTCCACCGTGAACCTGGAGATCTCCCACTGTGGCGCCGTGCCGTCATCCACGCGGGCACGCCAGAAATACGTCTTGCCGTTCTCAACTCCGGAAGGCACCCACTTGACAAGCAGGTCGGACGTCGAAACGCGGTACTCCTCTGTTTGGACGGGATCGAACAATGGGTCCTCGGCAAGCTGTATCACAACCGGCACCAGACTTGTATCCTGCCGCTCAACAACAACTCGCAGTTCGGGAGAGGTCGTCGTCACCAGACCGAAGTCCGCCGGTTCCAGCAACGTCAGTCCAGTCGCGAAGACGGTTACAGCTCGGCTGGCCGTGTTATTGAGCTCGTCGAACTCATCGAAGCGCATGCTGGCATCTACGTCGACGCTAACGATATGCTCTCCAACCATGCTCTCGTCAATCGGCAGCGTGTACTCAAGCGAGCCCAGCAGTCCGAATGGAGGGATCCATTGATCTTCGGTGTCTTGTGTACGATCGGGTCGGCTCCGCGTCATTCGGATCAGGACACTGTCCGAGGGTGCCAAGCCAAAGTTTTCGACCCGAATTGTGGCGGCGAGATTGGAGTCGGCCGGTATCGGCGCTATCGGGCTTAATGCAATCGATGATTCCGAGACCGCGAACTCGGGCTGAAGTGGCAAGGCTAATCTGACTCCCGGATCGCCGATCAGTCCATATTGGAGGGCATGTTTTACCGATAGCGGATCCGAGAACCGCGACGCAAACCGCTGTTTTGCTACTCGGAGCGCTTCGCCCAGTACGCGAAGCGAATCGCTGAATACGCTTTGATGTACCTCGCTGCTAAGTGCAGCCGAGGCGCCGATCGTACCGCTCGACGAAGCACCCCAGTGACCGATGCCGCCATTCAGATTGTCGATAACGAGTTGTTCGCTAAACGACCTCTGGTCCTCAGCCTGTCCGCTTCCAGTTGCGAAGTCGCCGGTGAAGCAACCAAGCGACAGCACCATCGGCAGCCGACCAGCGTTGTCAAACATGCCTGGTGGGTCCGTCACGATTTCCCACGTCTGCGCGGCCGAGTGCCCGAAGTAGGTGACCCAGGAAGCGCCCGTCTTGAGTGCCTGCTGGATGGAATCTTTAAAGGTCGGGTCCAGGGCGTCGGTTGTTGCCTTGAAGAAGTTCGTCGTATCCAGAGCCGCCGGGAAGCCGGCAGCCAGATCTGCCCATTGAAGTGCATTGCTCTGCAGGAGTCGGCGTTCAATGTCCGTAGCACCGCCGACCAGGTACAACGCGTTCTTCTGCCAGCGCGAAGGCCGCGCGGCCTCATAGGTTGCAATCTTGTCAACATATAGTAGACCATCCGCGTCCGATCGTATTGGCACCCGGCCAATAGCGACGGCTTCGGTATAATCGCTGAGTCCGCCGTTCTGCATCCCGTACCAGCCGTCGGACGCGGTGTTGCCGAAGGATGTAACCTCCCAGTGCAGACGGGGCCGGCTCTTGTCGGGGTACAGGGCATCGCCCCACAGGACGACAAACCTCGGACTTGTCTGCCATGCAGAAGTACTGCGAAGGAATCGCCTGATCGCTATCGGAGTGGGTCTTCCGTAGTCGAACTGATCGAATACATCTTGCACCGCCACCTCCATAACCTGATGGCTTCCACCCTGCACCGAAGCGCGATAATCTGCCAGCGCCCTGGAAGAGGACGACAATGAGGAGCCACGGATGATCACGTAGTCCGCGGAATTACCGGTGTTTGCCAGATCGGAGGGTGAGTCCGCGACAAGTGCGGGTTGCAACATGGACGCCGACGAACCGATATAGAGTCGGCTCTCCTGAGAGGTACTGACCTCGATGGTCGCGGCGCCCACACCGTCCGCGGTGTAAGTTTCGCCCGACCCGAGAATCGGATCGAGAACCTGTACGGTGCCCGGACTCAACCCGGTTACGTTGAACGAGTAGTCACCCGGCGAATCAATCGGTATCGAAAGCGATCCGCCGTCGGCACTCAACGTCTTCACGTAGTCGACTTCGATCCAATCCAGATACCAGTTGTTCGGAATAGATGAACCGAAATCATTTCGTGAGAACAGTCGTGGTCGGATATTCCCGTCAGCGGGGATTGCGCTTTGGGGCACTTTGGCTTCGAGCGTGACAAGGGACAGCCCTGTCCAGCTGACAGTGTCGACCGCTACATGTTCAGTAGTGGTGCCGTCGAAAAGCCGCAAGTCGAGGCGCACCTCGTGCGGGGATGCCGTCTGGCTGTTGAGGCGGACGCGGACGGTGGCCGTGTCGGATGAGGCTGAGGTCCAGTTCGATAGATTTGTGTCGAAAGTAGCGGTTCGAGATGACGAGCTCGTATTGTGTACGATGCGACTCCAGTAGTATCCCTCACGATTGGTGTATATCGGATTCCCCAGATCGATTCCATCGCCACCGTAGTAAGTCTGGTCGATTTCAAGATGAAGCGTATCACGTACCGATGATTCGGGTTGCGAAGCGGTCGGGGGCTGGAACGGCGAATAACGAAGCCCTGCACCTGACCCCCATGTCAGCCACGACCAGGTCGTGTCTGAAAACAGTGAGTAATATCGACTACTCCGATAGGATGCGTTGTAGTTGAAGAGGTAATCTTCGTCCTCCCCGTCGTTTCGAAAACCGACGAATCGAATGGTGTCTGTCGGCTGCAGGGTGCCTGCCGCGCCCGGAGAAACCACAATCGGAATTTCTCTACCGTCCTGGCGGATACGGACTGAGGCAGGGTCAATCACCGAGATGGGTATGCCTATGTTGGCGAGGTCGGCGCCGGACATCTCGTAAATACCGTCCTCGACGGTGCCGATCTTTACATACTGCCGCGAAGCGTCATACCACGCGGGGTCGTAGGTGTCTTGTCCAACCGCACTGGACGCGAATGCGATCGATGCGAGGATCAGGATGGGAGTATGTCTCTTTATTCGGATCAAACTCGCGTGCGAGTGTCAGATGATGGAGGTCCGTTGCGCCTGCCGGTCGCGCCTCGGTTCCTTGCGGACACGCCTACTTTCCAACAGCGCGTCGTGGTGTTTCGGCAAAACTGGACTGGAAGAGTGCTTTGCGAAGCTCAGCCGTGCGGTTTTCGGCTGAAATCTGTTCCAGGTAACGGAAGTACGCATCCAGTTCGGTTCGACTGTATGCCGCCGGCGAGCGGATGCCGACAATCGTGTCGTTTGAAGTGCCAACCACCCATTCTTCATCGGACCATAAGCGTTCCGTGAGCTTCTCGCCTGGGCGCAGTCCCGTGTAGGTAATTGTGATTCGCCCGGGTTCGACGGCGCACTCGTCGATCAGGAATTGGGCCAGTCGCGTAATTCGAATCGGTTCTCCCATTCTTGCGGCAAAAGTGGGAGCGTCGTCCAGCAGCAGCGTCGCGAGTATGAGAGAGGCAGCTTCATCGCCGGACATGAAGAATCGCTCCATTTCCGGATGGGTGATAGTGATCGGGCCGCCACGGCCGATCTGGTCGACAAACATGGGGACAACGCTGCCTTGACTGTTCAGGACATTTCCGAAGCGAACCGACTTGCACTCCATTTCAGAGTCGATTGAGCGGATGTACCATTCGGCCAGCCTCTTGGTCGCCCCAAGAACGCTTGACGGTTCTACGGCCTTGTCGGTCGACACGAAAACAAACTGTTCCGTTCCGAACGACTCGCATATCCGCACGAGGCTGACAGTGGACAGCGTGTTGTTGGTAAACGCCTCTGCAGGATGGCGCTCCATGAGTGGAACGTGCTTGTAGGCTGCAGCATGGAAGACAATGTCCGGTCGATATGCGGCGAACGTGGAGCGCATGATAGCCTCGTCGCGAACGTCTGCAATTCGAAACACCAGCTCGCCCGCAAAGCGCCGTCTTCTCAGATCGTTCTCCAGCTTGTACAGGTTGTATTCGCTGACGTCGACCAGGACGAGACGAAAGGGATTAAGACGGATCAAGCGATCGGTCAGCACCGAACCAACCGAGCCGCCGGCGCCGGTGACGAGTACAGTTCGGCCCGTCAGGTGGTTGCTTACGGCCGCCTCGTCAAACTGCACTTTTCTTCGGTTTTGAAGCTTGCTGAGTTCGATTTTTACTTTTGGCTGTGGCACCGGTGCACGCCCGACCAGAATGCGCTCGAACGCAAAACGCGCGGTGGCTCGCAATCCCAGGACCCCGATGATGGTGAAGGCACACTGAGCGGCAAAGACGCCCCGGGGAGGCAAATTGTCTTGGCCGGCAAGGAAGATCCCGGCAAGGGACACCGTTCCACCAAGTACGATAAAGCCGGCGGTCTTGAGGAAATCTTCCAGATGTGTTTCGAGGAAGCTCTTCCTGTATAGCCCTGAGGCTGTAAGAGTCAGCAAGTAGACCGTGATTGATATTCCGGCTGCCCAGTTCAGGCTGAGGTTCGAGAATGCAAGGTGCCATTCTCCGAATCGAATCTTGATGGCAATCACCAGTGCGGCGTAGACGATGAGTGCGTCTAACACCATTTCGATGTATCGATATCGTTTGTCGAGTCGATTAGCTAGCATCGCGTGGAGTGGCAGCCTTAGTGTGGGACAAGGGAATTGAATAAGCTCGAAGCAAGCTGCTCCCGCGAGTGGAAACGGCTTACGTAGTTTCGACCGTTCCTGCCCAGTCGATCCCGATCTGACGGAGATCCGGACAGCCGCATCATCGCCTCAGCCATTGCCGCCGCATCTTCGGGCGCAACGACAAGACCGGCCTCCGCGTCAAGTACGATCTGCTTCGTCTCACCGCCCACTGCGCAGATCACCGGCTTTCCCGCTGCCATATAGTCGAACAGCTTATTGGGGCTGACGCCGTACTTGAACGTCTCGATATCCTTCAGCGTGAGCACCAG
>JAHHLP010000016.1 GCA_018679295.1 Rhodothermia bacterium | reverse complement strand
GTTTGGAGGCTCCGACGAAATTGAGGAGCTGTCTGAAGAGCTGGTCCGCCTAGCATCGGCGCATATCGAGGAGGTCGAGGCCGTCGGAGGCATGACACGGGCGATAGAGATGGGCATTCCCAAAGCTCGTATCGAGGAGGCCGCCGCGCGCCGACAGGCGGCGATCGACTCCGGCAAAGAAGTGATTGTCGGGGTGAACCGCTTTGAGCCGCCCGAGGATTATGACTTGGACATACTTCGCGTTGACAACGAGGAGGTCCGCCGACAGCAGATAGAACGGCTTCATGTTGTCCGGTCCCGACGCGATAGCAAGATCGTTGAGGACGCGCTGCAACGCCTCGAAAGCACAGCCAGACAAGCCTCCGGAAGCGTTCTCGCAGCCGCGATCGAAGCAGCCCGGGCACGCGCAACCGTCGGAGAGATATCATATTCTCTCGAGAAGGTCTTTGGCCGATACGAAGCAGAAGCATCATTGGTAAGCGGCGTTTATGCCAAGGGAGTAATGGATGATGACCGGTTTAGGACGGCTCGTGACCTGAGTCAGAAGTTCGAGAGGCAGTACGGCCGGCCTCCTCGAATCATGCTTGCCAAACTCGGCCAGGATGGGCACGACCGAGGAGCGCGTGTGGTCGCCTCGTCATTTGCCGACATGGGATTCGACGTCGATATCGGACCTCTTTTTCAGACGCCCGAGGAAGCGGCTCGACAGGCGATCGAGAACGACGTGCACATACTCGGAGTGTCGACGCTGGCGGGGGCGCATCGCAAGTTGCTGCCCGAGGTCGTCCAGGCCCTGGAAAGCGAGGGGCGTAACGACATCATCGTGATTGCGGGAGGCGTCATACCTCCGCAGGACCGCGAAGAGCTGCAGAATCATGGTATCAACATGATCTTTGGTCCAGGCACCATCCTGTCGGAGGCAGCCTCGGATATCCTCGAACTACTTCTCACCAAGCCCGCCTCGAAACAGAATGAGTGACGATGCAGCGGGGAATTCGGGACGGAGTGTGCCTGGCGGAGCCGACGACACGGATGTCGCAACTCTGTTGGATGGCGTGAGATCGGGAGAACGCGCGGCGCTTGCTCGCGCGATCACGCTGATCGAGAGCACCAATGAGGCCGACCGCTCCACGGCGATAGAACTGATCGACCGAAGTATACCTTTCGCAGGCAACTCTATCCGTATCGGAATCTCCGGCCTTCCAGGAGCCGGCAAAAGCACGTTCATCGATAGACTGGGTTGTTTTATCGCTGATGAAGGTCATCGTGTGGCTGTACTTACGATCGACCCGAGCAGCGAGCGGAGCGGTGGTAGCATTCTCGCCGACAAGACGCGAATGCAAAACCTGGTGCGTCGAGAAAATGTCTTTGTTAGGCCGTCGGCATCTCGCGGCAGTTTGGGCGGCGTTGGCCTCAGGACGCGCGAATCGATAGTGCTCTGCGAGGCGGCGGGCTACGACGTCGTCATAGTGGAGACGATAGGTGTGGGCCAGTCCGAAGCGGAAGTGAGACGACTTGTAGACATAGTCATCCTAATGGTGACTACCGGAGGGGGCGACGAACTGCAGAGCATTAAACGCGGAGTGATTGAGTTCGCTGACATGATTCTCGTCTCGAAGGCTGATGGAGACAACGTGGAGCGTGCACGAGAGACTGCAACCATGTATCGCAACGCCGTCCATTTGCTTCACGATCGCCCGGGTGAAAGAGATCCCTTCGTCAGGGCTGTCTCTGCTCATAATGCAGCCGATGTTTTGGCAGTGTGGGATACTGTCAAGGAATACACCGCGCTCGCACGGGAATCCGGTTACCTCGAGGAGAACCGTCGCATGCAGGCGTCTGATTGGCTGCGGTCTGCAATTCGCGAGGTGATCGAAGCACGACTTTTCCATGCAGAAAGCACCAGCCGATTGATCCGTGATCATCAAGATCAGGTGCGTGAGGGTAGCGAGTCGCCCTCAGCAGCGGCGGTCCGAATTGTGGACGAGATCCTCGCCGGCAGATCCAATAGGTAACCGCCGATCCGACGAGAATGGCCGGGGCCTTTCCTCGAGTTGTACGAATCTGCCGCTCCGCCTATTGCGGGCTTGGCGCAGGAATGGACTCGACGGCCGCCCGGATTCGCCTGAGACACGTTTCTTTCCCGAGTAACTCCATCAACTCGAACAGCCCCGGCCCGAACGTGACGCCGCTCAGTGCGAGTCGTACAGGGTGGATGATCTGGCCGGCACCCACACCATGCTGCTCGGCGACGGAACGTAAGGCTCCCTCAGCCGCCTCGGCGTCGAACGCGGGTTCTTCCAATGCCTCAGCATATAGGCGCAGGAGCTGAGGCGATTCTGACTTCCAGCGCTTCTGCAGACCTTTCGCGTCAAAAGACTGTGGATCCTCGAAGAAGTAACGGTTCGATGCAATGTCGGCGGCAAACGTGATTCGATCGCGCATGAGGTTAATCACTCGCAATAGGTAGTCGTCGGAAGCTTGAATACCGGACGCTTTGAGATGAGGCTTGGCACGCATCAGAATCTTCCCGTTGTCCAGCGACCGAAGGTGCTGTTCGTTGTACCATCTGAGCTTGTCCGGGCTGAACTGAACGCCGCTCTGACCGACGCGATTAAGGGAGAAGACTTCCTCCAACTCGTGCAGGTTGAACACCTCCTGTTCCGTTCCCGGGTTCCAGCCAAGGAACGCGAGGTAATTCACCAATGCCTCCGGTTCGTAACCTGCATCGATGTAGTCTCGAACCAGGACCATGATTCCCTGCTTGTCGGCTTTCCTCTTCGACAACTTGCCACCGGTCGGACTCAGGATGAGTGGAAGATGCGCCATCTCGGGAGCCCGCCATCCAAGGAATTGATAAAGAAGCACGTGCTTTGGAGTTGAGGGGAGCCACTCCTCCCCCCGTATCACGTGCGTGATCTCCATTGCGTGGTCGTCGACGACGTTCGCAAGGTGGTACGTCGGCATCCCGTCCGACTTGATAAGTACCTGATCGTCGATCTCGGAAGAATCGAAGGTGACGTTCCCGCGAACGGCATCCGTGAATGTTACCGTTTCTGAGGGCGGGACCTTTAGTCGGACCACATGTGGTGCGCCGGATGAAATCATGTCGTCGACTTCCACCGCCGACAACGTCAAAGAATTACGCATCGAAGATCGCGTCGACATGTCGTAGCTGGGAGACGGATTGCCATCAGTTGACAGCCTGTCGCGCATTGCCTCCAGCTCTTCCGGTGTGTCGAACGCGTAGTACGCGTGACCTGCTTTCAAGAGGCGAGTTGCGGCTTCCCGGTACAGATCGGACCGCTCAGACTGGCGGTACGGTCCGAACGAGCCCTCAATGTCGGGGCCTTCATCATAGGCCAAACCGGACCACTGCAAAGCGCTAACGATATCATCTTCTGCATCGGCGACGAGGCGAGATTGATCGGTATCCTCGATCCGAAGTACGAATGATCCGCCATTTCGCCTGGCAAAAAGGTAGTTGTAGAGGGCCGTACGTAGCCCGCCGATGTGGAGGTAGCCTGTAGGACTTGGAGCGAACCGGACTCTAACGCTCATTGGATTGGTCTGGATGGATCCGTAACGGCGGTGACGTGAACCGTCAGATGATACGAAGGAAGTGTACGCACCTGCGCAAGACAGTCAGGGCAGTGGTGTTGAAACCGCATGAAAACCGCAGTAGGTGGCTATCGGCTTTCTTCGATCACCAGTCCCGGGTAGAAGACGTAGACCGGAGCCACGGAGGGTGTTGCAGTTTCAAACCGGACGACTTCCTGGCCTGCAGTATCGTCGACACTTATCTGTTCGCTCGAAAACATTGTGACGACTATTAGCAGAAGCGCCACCACCCCAGCCAAAGAACCAATCGTTGCACGCGACTGCATGCTACCCAGTCGTTTCTGCTCCCACGCATTCCGACGCGTCAATCCGGGCCGCGAGGACCGACTACCGACCCTGCTAAATAGCTCTGCATCTGTCTTTGGCGGAATCTCGAAACGTTCCGCCTGCACCCGCCGTCTGAACTCAACC
>JAHHLP010000571.1 GCA_018679295.1 Rhodothermia bacterium | reverse complement strand
GGGTTGTTCATGGCCGGGCCGGCGATGGCTAAGACGAACCGGTCACGCGCGAGTGTGCAAAGGAGTTACGGCTTGTGCAAATCCTGCACACCCGCAGCAATGGGTATTCGAAGTGTGAGCGTATGGTCCCCAGAGAGGTCGGGTCGGTACGTCAATTGGACGCGCGGTCCGCGCCGCTCAGCTGAGGTGCGGCCGGTGCCCACGACCAAGGCATCGACATAGGCGGCCGCCCATATAGCGACCGTCGTGAGCGCGAGATTGTTGCGGATCTTGTGCCAACGGTTGAAGTCATCGAATCGATCGCCAACCGCGAGCGGGTCCGTCTCGGCAAGGTAGCGGTCTTCGCGGTTGCTTCGGATAAAGTGAGATGCGACTGTTCCCGTGGCGGCAAGGCCCCACACACCCATCATGAGGGCGCCCTTCGTTTGCTGTCCCTTGTACATCTGCCCCCATCCCGGAATCAGCATCGATCGAAGGGCGGCTCCCGCTCGTGGATCTTCCACCGGGATGTAGCGCACGGGCGGCGGCTGGGCCGACGACGCAGACGCCGATTCGCGTTTCACCAGCTCGAAGAAGTCGACTACATCCGGCGATGCAAAGACGGGATCGAGCGTGAGGTCAGGATCGAGTGATAGGGCTGCCGCAAAATGTGATCTCGCTCCCGAGCGATCGTTCCGGGAGATAAGAATGAGCCCGGCAACCGTGTGAACGTCTACAAGCTCGCGAGGCAGATAGGCGTCGGCGTTCTCAGTGACCTGCGCAGCCAACTCGAGGGCATCGTCGAATGACAATCGCTCGTAGGCTCCGCGCACGTCCGATGCCGTTGGCAGATCCTGTGCGAGAACGGGGATCGACAGATGAATAACGACCACGGTAAGGAGCGTGCTGCGCATACTATCGGACAAGCACGAGTCGAGTTACATCTACATAATTGCCCTGTCGCAAGCGAGCCACGTACATGCCGGCAGCGACCGTCGTACCGTCCTCGCCGCGACCGTCCCACCTGATGCCATACTCTCCCTGTCCCGCCTGCTCGAAGTCAAGCTGCCGGACGACTCGGCCGAGCACATCAACGATCTCGAGCCTCGCGGCCGCTTGGTTAGACGCAGAAATGCTTGCTTTTAGGCTTGTTTCGGCTTGAAAAGGATTGGGATAGGCGGGTGAGAGACCGAAATCGGCCGGAAGCGTCGGGCGCTCTGATGATACGCCGAGGGGCCCAAACGCCTCCACAGAGCGCAGCGGATTGCCTTCCGATCCGATGCCCCCGAAGACGTAGATCGTGTTCTTCAGTCGGACTGCCCCGAAGTTAAATCGCGGGACCCGCATTGACTCGACCTCTGACCAAGAGCGATCGGTTGTCCGGAATAGTCGTACCGCGTTGAGAACCCCTTCCCGACTTCGCCCGCCAATAACATAAACATGCTTTCCGAAGGGCACCGCCGCGAGGCCGCCGGCCTCTATCGGCATGTCCGTTGTCTTGCTGGTGGCGAGGTCGGTGTCATACGACTGAACGGCCGGCACCGGACCGAACACGTTGAAACCGCCAAAGATATAGATCGTGGCTCCGACGGCAGCGACTCCAGGCGACACGCGGGGACTGTCGAGCTTCCATTCGCCGATCTCATCCCATCGCTCCTCCAGCACGTTAAAGGTCTCCACGGTTTCGAGAGCCCTTTCATTCTGATCGCTTCCGCCGACAACGAATATCTGTTCGCGCAAGACGACAGCGGTGGCTCCCTCGCGTTCTCGCCGCAATTCCGGGAACTCCAGCCATGTGTTCTGGCGCGGGTCGTACACCTCTACAGATCGAAGTACCTCTCCCTCGTGGTTGCGTCCTCCGATCACGAAGATCCGGCCGGCAAACGTCACCACTCCCGGGTTGACACGCGGCTGGTGCAACTGACCGACATCGTCGCTCCACCGGGTCGTTGCCGGATCGTACCGAAGTACCGTTGTCGACGCGCGGTCGGTTCGCGTACGCCCTCCGACCAGGAAGATATGCTCGCCGAGCGCCGCTACAGCCATGCCGGTTCGTGACGACGGGAGTTCGGCCACGATTCGCCACTCTTGAGCCGCCGTGTCGCGCACCGTTGCACAGAGCAGACACACGAGCATCGCGACTGCGAAGTATGTCGATCCTATTCTCGCTCGAAGCTGCATTGTGCAAAAAGTGCTCTGTTGAAGTCGGTTTTCGTTGTATCGGTGTATTTCTGCAACAGCTGTACCAAACTACTCGGCGCTGGCGCGTCGCATATTGTAGGAGAGACTGCGGCGTTCTCCGGCGGTCAAGAGGACGTCGCGCGTTATTACGCCTAGTTCCGGATGTGTCAGGCGCAGGCGGTGGGCGCCTGGTGGAAGGATAAATGGCGTCTCCTGTGGTGGAATCGTGTCGCGGATCACGCCGTCGATCTCAACGACCGCCCACGGCACGACAACGAGTGACAGACGGGCCACTCTCGCCCAAAGGCTTAGATTGTAGTCGCGATGCACGCCGGGTATCACCTCGATGGTTTCTACCACATCGGGGAAATCCGGATTTCTCAGAACGAGCTGGTGTGCGCCGGCCTCCAGTGTCAGGGTGTCCGCGAAACTCTCTCCCAACGAGGTGCCATCGAGCCAAAGAGACGCCCACGGGACCGTTCGAACCGAGATCGTGCCGGCCTCCGGCTTCCGGGCTGCGCTGTCGTCAGGATCGGGCCCCGCAACGGTTTCGATAGATTCGGAGCCGACATTCACTGCATCAGGAACGGATGCGCGCTCTGTTGCATGAACCAATGATTCGGTAGATGCGGGAGGCTGTCCCGCCCCCCGGCGATCTTCGATCACTGCTATCGGGACCGCGTCTGCGACGCTGTCGTCATTATCGCCGATCCCGCTAGAATCATCGGATGCAGGCCTTGTCCGCGTAGCAAATTGAGTGTCCGAGACCGCAGAATCTGCCGGCAATGATAAAAACGGAGCTGCAGCGAGTTCCGAGTCTCCTGCAGATGAACTTCCGCCGTTCACACGTAGATCACTCACCGCAAATAACGATGCCGCAAGAAGAACAGTGACAACGGCAGCCGCCGCCGCGACCGGTTTCCACCGACGCGATGGATAAACCACCGCGACATCCTGCTGGCGCGGATGCGGAGCGGGATGTCGCTGGGAAGCAGTTGTCCTGGCTTCCGCAACCAACGCCATTCGTTCGGAGCCGTCGCTCGACATGGATGCCTTTGGTACGGTCGAGGGCTCGCTTACGAACTGCGCAAGCTCGGCGGCACTAATCGCAGCCCCGTGCTCCGCCAGCCAACCATGTAGCGCACTGACGACCTCGGCACTCGTTGAAATACGATCACCGGGCCTTTTCTGCAGGAGTCGTCCGCAGATCACCAACAATCCGGGTGGTGCGGTGCAGTACTCGTCGACGCGGTGCATCGGGTTGCGGTTGAGCGTAGCGTCGATGATCTCGCCGTCGTTGGATCCGGTAAAGGCCGTGACTCCGGTCAGCATATGATAGAAGGTCGCTCCCAGGGAAAAGACATCCGACGCTTCGCTCGGCGTGTCGCCATTGATGACCTCAGGCGCCACAAACCCAAGCGTTCCGGCAATAAGTGGCCGTTGCTCACCGGCCGACTTTGAGGTAACCGCCATCCCGGAGTCCGTGATCTTGACTTCTCCTCGTATAGACAGCAGGATGTTGTCCGGCTTGAGATCGCGATGGAGGATGCCGGCACGGTGAGCCGCCTGAAGGCCGTCAGCCGTCTGTGCTGCGATGTACGCGGCGATCGGCGGCGGAATCTCGCCTCTGTCCATCATCTCTCGGAGAGACAAACCCTCAACAAACTCGGTTACGAGAAAGCCGGTATCGCCGTCGATTCCAGAATCAACCACGGCAACGACATTGGGATGTTGTACGCGCGCCAACAGGCGCGACTCGTTGCTGAAAGCCTCGCGAACCGCTGGGTCTCGCGAGTAATCAGGCCGCAGCACCTTCAAAAGGACAAAGCGATCCGCCGACGGATCATAGCCCTTGTAGACTACCGTCATCTGGCCGCGAGTCAGCTCTGCGAACGGCCGAATTCCTCCTATGGACTGTCTGGACCCCATTCCTTGAGCTTGTAGTGCAGCCACCTTCGCGAGACGCCAAGGCTTTTCGCTGCCTCGGAAATATTGCCATCCAATTCGTCGAGCGTCCGAAATGTTACGATCCTCTCCATGTCCTTCAGCGTCGTCCCGGGCTCGAAAGGGTCCTGCTTCTCGGGCGGTCTAAGCCTGAGGTCGTCCACGCCGATGAGCTCCCTGCCGCACATGACAACGGCCCGTTCAATGACGTTCTCAAGCTCACGTACATTTCCCGGCCACGGATAACTTCGCATTGCGTCGAGGGCCGGTTCATCGAAGCCGCGAATACCGGATCGCCCGTCGACCGCGAACTGATCAAGGAAGTGATGGGCAAGTAGGTCGATGTCGCTTCCTCGGCGTCGCAGCGGTGGCAGGACAATGTCAATCGTGTTTAGACGGTAGTAGAGGTCCTCTCTGAAATCACCGCTGCCTGTTAAGTCCTCAAGCGATTTGTTCGTCGCTGACACGATCCGAACATCAACACGGCGAATATCCGTATCACCCACGCGTCGAATCTCACCCTCCTGCAGAACCCGCAGCAAGGACGTCTGCATCCGAGGACTGAGGTCCCCAACCTCGTCAAGGAATATCGTCCCGTGATTTGCCACCTCGAACAACCCCTTCTTGTCGGAAACGGCCCCTGTGAATGCGCCTTTGCGATGCCCGAAGAGTTCGCTTTCGAGGAGTTCGTCCGGCAGCGAGCCGCAGAAGACAGCAACAAACGGCTTGTCTTTTCGATGACCGTTGTAGTGAATGGCACGTGCAACAAGCTCCTTCCCGGTACCACTTTCGCCCTGAATAAGCACCGAGGCATCCGAATCGATTACGCGGGACGTCGTCTCGAATACTTCCCGCATTGGTCGACTTCGCCCGATGATCTCGTTGAAGCCGTGGATTCGCTGGATCTCTCCTCGCAGCCGACGATTCTCTTCCCGAATGGACTGGTAGAGCCGCGCGTTCTCAATTGCCACCGCCGATTGATTGGCGATGGCTGTCAATAGAGGTAGGCTGTCGCGAGTGAACCGCCCGCGCTGCGAGATGCTATCCAGATAAATGGCGCCGATGCGTCGTGACTTGAGAGTCAGGGGAACGCATGCGATCGATTGGATCTGTTCGACGACCACGCTATTCGTCGAGCCGAACCGGTCATCCTTCTGAGCTTCGTAGAGCAGTAAGGGCTCACCCGAACGGATGACCTCTGTGACTGCCGATCGCGAGATGCGCTCGAGTTCGCCGAGCTCAGCCTCCTTAAAATTGAGGTACCCTTTCACCTCGAGATCAGGCAGGCCGTTTGGACTGACCAGAAGAATAAATCCACGCTCCGCATCTATTGCCTGCATCGCAGATTCGAGAATCCGCTCCAGCAGTCGATCGGGATCCTCAAGGGAGTTGATCGTCGCAGCGATCGACGACAAGGTTTGCAACGAGGATGGGGCGCTTTCTTTAGCCTTCGTCATAGTGTTACGCAGAAACCGACCTGCTTCGATCTGCTGCTGTTGCTGAAGTCGTCGATGACCGAGACGGTCCAATAGTAGTCGCCGGGCGGTACTCCGCTTGCATCGACTGAAGTCGAGTCCGCGGGGATGTTCGTGAGCCGCTCAACGAGCGATTCGACCCCCGGATCGACGCGGATAACCTCGACCTCATGCTGGAACGGAAACGGCAGAAACACTTCCTTCCATTCGACTACCGGGATGGCAGTATTTCCCGACTCGATCTGAAGGCAGTTCGGCGCGCCGAACTGAAACGCCTCATCGGTGGCTTCGGGAGTCTCGTCTATCACCCTCACAAGTTGCACGGACGGACTCACCACGACGGCCCCCTGCTGATCTCTCGCATGCAGTTCAACAGGTGTGCCAAGCAACGCATGAATGGTGCCGCTGGGCAAGTCGGTTTCCTCGACGGTTCGCACGAACAGGCCTGGAGTCTGGGTCACCTGCATGGTGTCTGAAAACTGGAGCGATGGAATGTCGATCCAGAGCTTGTCCAGATCGAACACCCCGTCAGCATCGTCCGCGACCACGGACACCTCCATCCGGTAGAGGTCCTCCAGGGGCCACCATCTGCTGACATGAGCCGTATTGACCGTGATCGACTCAAGGCGTGGCATCCCGTTTAGTTCGAAGTCCGCCCGCCCCGGCTGGATCAGAGACACGTCGACAGTGTCGATTCCAATCTCGTAGTTGAGACCGGACGCGGTCACAACATAAGTGCCGGCCGGAAGCTCTTCGATTCTGAACTCCCCATCGCTCGATGTGACTGTCGTTGCGGCTCCCGGCATGGTCGTCACGGTCACTCCTGCGATTCCGCTGAGAGAGCGATTCTGAATCCGACCGGAGATAAACCCCTCGTCTACAAATTCGGGTGCGAGCGGATCGAGCGGATTGCTGTGCTCGGCGTCACCCAGACAACCCGTGACAACAGTAAGGATTGCCGTGCAAGTTGCCAGGCGTCGGGGGCTTGGGCTGAGTTTCATACGCCGGCTGCGCCATGCGAGAGTGTTGCGAGATGTATCTGGCGGATTTTTTGTCGCTGTTGTGATCCGCCGGCCGGTTCCTGATATTCCGGAGTATCGAGGTTTGACTGATCGAAATTAAGGTTCTGGAGGCCTTTTGAGAGACAGGGCACCGATTAGTGGCCAATAGAGAGGGAAACCAGTCTCTCGACCACCGGTTTCATCACTACGAGCTACCGATTCCCGAAGCAACGCGGCGCATGGCCACCAGCCACACATCTCCTTCGAATCGACCGGCCCATGACCTCGCCCTTCTGACAGAGCGTTCTTCAGAGGCAGGCGGTGTTCGGCGCGGAGATGTGCGTCCGGGTGACGTGGTCATGGTCAAGACGCGGAATTCGGTGTATGCGGTTCGCTTCGTGGATGGCGGAACCTACTCTGTGTCCGGCGGCTGGTTTGACCAGCAGTTCGGCAAGCCCATCCAGACGACGATCGCTGGTTGTACGTGGGGCGGGTCTGTCCTTCAGCGCGACCTTGTGGCCGCCTGCGGGATGCACCTCGAGTTCGGCAACCGTGTAGTAACGTCCGCCATTCAGATGGTCTGCCACTTCCGAGGGCAGACGCTCAATTAGCCGACAGCTGACCGTGGCTGCAGAGG
>JAHHLP010000361.1 GCA_018679295.1 Rhodothermia bacterium | reverse complement strand
GCATGTTGACGTTGTTGACGACCAGGTCGAGGTCGCCGTCATTATCGAGATCTCCGTACGCAGCGCCGTTCGAGAAACTCGGTGTGGCGAGCCCCCATTCCTCGGCCGCGTTCTCAAAGCGGAGATGTCCCAGGTTTCGGAACGCGTAGTTTGGCAGCGGCTCTGACGGTATTTCAGCGAGTAGTTTAAGAAAGCTCCGTTCTTGAGAGGCGACCCACTGTCTCAACGTAGCCTCACTTCCGAGGTAGTCTATAAAGTCCTGGTTTGTTAGGTCCTTATAGATTCCGTTAGACACAAAAATGTCTTTGTATCCATCGAGGTCAAAGTCAGCGAAGAGTGCCCCCCAGCTCCAATCGCTTCGTGAAACGCCAGCGATCTGACCTACGTCGCTAAAGGAGCCGTCACGATTATTCAGGTGCAGCATGTTGCGCATAAACTGATGGTAATAGTCATTACGCAGCTGTGCCTGGTAAACATCCCACGAGCGGTAAATCGTCGTCGTTTTTAGTCGGCGGTCGCCTTCGGGCAGCATATCGGTCACGTAGATCTCCGGATAGCCGTCATTGTTGATGTCGGCCATGTCCGCTCCCATGGAAGACAGACTTACGTGAGGCATCCATTGCTCAAGTGACTCGCGGAAGGTGCCGTCGCCCGCGTTGATGTACAGATAGTCGCGCTCGAAGAAGTCGTTCGACACATAGATGTCAAGTAGTCCGTCGCTATTGACATCTCCTACGGTTACGCCCAGTCCGAAGCCGATCTCGGAACCGTAAATGCCCGCCTCCGCGCTGACATCCACGAAGCGCCCTCCTTCGTTTCGGTAGAGCTTGTCGCCCCCTTTTTCATCGCGCATATGGCGGATGTTGCGAAGACCGAAGCTTGCGGCAGGGCGAAAGGAATTATTTAGTATATAGACGTCAAGATCTCCGTCGGCATCGTAGTCGAGGAACGCGGCGTGTGTCGAGTACCCCTCGTCGGCAAGGCCGTATTGCTCAGCCGCCTCCATGAAGATCGGAACACCGCTGCCGTTGGCGCCCTGATTGATGTACAATTCGTTCGCGCGGTCGTCGCCATTCAGGTTGCCGGCATTACACACGTACAGGTCGATCAGGCCGTCTCCATTGATGTCAACGAAGCTGACGCCGGTGGACCAGGCGCGTTGTCCGGCGACGCCAGCCACGTCCGTCACGTCGCGGAAGCGTAACCCTCCCTCATTGAGGAAGAGTTTGTTGGGTACCTGGTTGCCGGTAAGGTAAATATCCGCGAGGCCGTCGTTGTTCAGGTCACCGATGCCGACGCCCCCGCCGTTGTAGTAGTTGCGGTACGTGAAGACGTTGAAGGCCTCAGTGTCAACAAGCGTGTTCTCGAAGACAACCCCCGACTGATCGGGCGCAATAGACTCAAAGAGAGTGGTCGCCGGTCTTTCTTCGCTTCCGCACGCTGCCAGGGTGGCCAGGGTTATCGCTAGCATTCGCGTGCAAGCGATCTCAGATAGATTTCCTGTCGGCATTGGCGTTGTAGCTGACGAGGCTCGATACCGGAGTTTGAAGAGTAGCTGTTAGGGTAGACGGACGTTCGCTCCAAGCCGGAAGTGGCGGTCCGTAAACGGGAAGACGAAGACGGCGTCCGAGCCGCCCGGGTCGGGGAAACCTGTCGTGCTGAAAGTGGCGTCGAGCAGGTTGTACACCTCGAGGCTGATGGTGGCGCGACCGAAGTCGTATCCCAAACGTGCATCCACCGTCGTGTAGCTGGGAAGCCGTTGGGTGTTCGCATCGTCGAGGAAAATGCGTCGAGACGACTTCAGCGATGCGGATCCGACTACGGGACCTACCGGAATGTCAACACCGGCAGAAATGATGTCTCGTGGTATTGCTTTGACAAAGTTGCCGTCGAATTCCCCGAAACGAAGAGTCGTTTCCTGATAGGCATAGCTGCCGCGAAGCGTTACCGGACCTGTGTAAATAGTGGCGTCCGCCTCCACGCCGCGATGCCGGCTTTTGCCCAGGTTTCGGTAACTGAGGATCTGAAGATCGAAGTCGATTTCATCCCGCATGTCGATTTGATAAAGCGCCAGGCTTAGCTCGCCAGAGAGCCGATCTGTTTCGAACCGATGGTAGGCGCCGCCCTCGAAGCTCGTACCATATTGCGGATTCAGTTCGGCAGATGAGAGGCTGACCTCGAATGGCGGGAATGGAACAGGGATTGTCCGTTGATCAAACAACTGGTCAAAGGTCGGGGCTTTGAAAGATCGCGACACGTTCGCGTAGACGTTGGTCACGGAGTTCGCGGTGCTCAGAACCCGGTAGTTCAGGCCCAGCTTGGGGCTCACTGCGGTGTGGGTTACTGTCGTGGTCTCCGACTCGCCGGGTTGAAACCGGTCTTGCAAAACATCGACACGTGCACCAGCGGTCAGGCGAAGACGATTGCCAAGGGACAAATCGTGGTGGGCGTACGCCGCAACACTTCGTCGCGTACCGTCACCCTTCGAAGCCTCGGCGGCGGCCGGACTCTGTGGGCCGGCAGTGTAGTCGGCTTCGGTTCCAGCGAGGATGTTCAAATAACGCGACTCCAGCCACTCCGATGACAGCTCGACGCCACCAACAAACCGGCTGATCCCGGACGACGAACCGACGTCGATTTTGCCCCCAACGCGAAGGCCAACATCGGTTATCTCTCGCCGCTGAGTGTCTGCAAACCCGGCGCTCAACGGGAGGGTTTCGGTCGCGTCGACATTGCGCAGCTGCGACGACAATGAGAACTCCAGCCCGCTCATCGCGCCGAGATCGAAACGACCAGTACCGCCCAACCGGTGGATGGACTCTTCTCCACGGTCGTAGCGGAAGAAAGGGAGGGAGGCTTTTCGGTTGTCTTGTCCGAGCAGCGTTGGGCCGGGAACGTCTCCGTAGTTCCAGTGGTGCTCGGTACTGATAGTGATAGGAGAGCTTTTGTCTCGGCCGAGTTGCAGCTTGGCGCCAACGGTTCCGATGTCGCGCTTGGCATGGTCTCTGAAGCCGTCTACGGTTGTGTAGCCGCCGTAGACAGAGTAGTCTCGCCCAGACACCAGCCCCGAATGTCGGAACGAGGTCTCAAAGGGAACACGGGAGCCCGATCGGATAGAGATCAGATTCCTGGAAGCAGCGATTGGCGGTGTGATCAGGTTTATCACCGCACCGACGGCCGCATCGCCGTACAGGGCTGAGCTGCCACCTCGGAGGATTTCGATCGACTCTACGGCGGTAAGCGGGATCGTGAACCAGTTTACGAGGCCGGACTCAGCGTCGGACAGCGGTTGACCATCGAGTTGTAGCTGAACATACTCGGCTTCGCCACCACCATAGAAGCCACGAACTGTCGGTTGTGGTTCAAATCCAAGTCCGTCCAGGCTGAAAAAGGCGATTCCGGGTGTCCTGCCAAGGTGGTCAGTGACTGTGAGGGCAGGGGAACGCCGTAGGGACCCGGCTGTGATCACCGAAGTGGCAGACGTCGTATTGGCGAGGACGGTGGCCGCCCGGTTTGCAGTCTTGACCACCGTTTCCAATTCGTAAACGCGGGAGGTGTCGATCCTCGACTCCTGCGCGATCGAGGATGTCGACAGGCTGAAGGCAACGAGTGCCGGGAGGCAACAGCCGTGGTACAGAGCTCGAAAGGTGCTCATAAGCCAAAGGTCAATGTGTTTGCTTTGGATGGGTCTTATGTTCGCCGAAGACACTGCTCGGTTCCGTCTTCACTCAGTTTATTTTTGTCAAGAGCAGGTTTAGTGGAGCGTGAGGTAGTGATCGAGACAGGGGAACCCAACCCCAAAGTCACTTCAAGTGAATACTGAGCACTTCGAAGGAACATTCGAGGACCAATAGCGGCAAGAGTCGTCGGTCGAAGCCTTGCGACGCATCCCGCTGGGATCAACGGACTACCGGTTGCCCACGTCGGACGTCCCGTGATGGCCCACGTTACGCATGGTTTGACGAAACGTAACTCGTTTCGGAGACAGCAATACAGGGCTTTCCCCTTCAATTATGTTGAAGTGCCGATTGACGTCGAGATCGGCAAAGGCCTGAGTGCTTCGATCGGCGTTTGGCCAAACAACTTCGATCTCTTCGATTTCCGTTGCGTCGCCAAGGCCGATCTCTTGCCGCAGAGAGGAAGCCCCAAAGCTCCCTCCGGTAGAAACCGTCGCATATATGGTGCTGCGGCTGCCGTCCCGATTGACAAGCTTGAGCCGAATTCGAGCTCCGATAGCGTCTCGGTTTGATGCTACTCCCTGAAGCTGGAGGGATATCCAGGCGTTGTCGTGTCCAGGGTTTTCGAAGAGCAAATTCTGGAACACGTCGCCTTCTAGCGCGCCACCCATGACACTGTAGATATCTTGGTCGCCATCATTATCGAGATCGCCGAAAGCCACGCCGTGACCCTTCTGAATATGTCCGAAGCCACCCTCGAACGTTACCTCATCAAATCGCTCTCCGACGCTGTTGTGAAACATCCGGTTGGGCATAAGTGAAAACAGGTCGATACCGCCGGTGCCTAGGTAGAAATCGAGGTAGCCATCATTGTCGAGGTCACCGAAATTGGACCCCATCGTGTACATGAGTTTGTCCAATGCGGCTTCCTCCGTGACATCCTCAAATGTGCCATCGCCCCGATTGCGGTACAGGCGCGACTGTTCGACCGTGACAGGCAAGTTCAGGTATTCAGCGGCTACGTCGTAACCCATCCGCGTGAAATGCCTGGAATCGTACGAAGAGACGAAGATGTCTTGGTCCCCGTCGTTGTCGTAGTCCCAGAACCAGGAAGGAAAGCTAAAGAAAGGCTCGTCTACTCCAGTCGCCTCCGCTCGTTCTTCGAAGGTCCAGCTGCTCCGGTCAATGCCGCCCCGGTTGATGTAGAGGCGGTTGGGGCCTCCCATGACGGACAGGTACAAATCCTGCAGCCCATCGTTGTTGACGTCTCCCCACACCGCCGCCTTGACGTACGCATGGACATCGATCCCCACGTGGGCAGATATCTCGGAGAACGTGCCGTCACCGTTATTGATAAATAGCTCACTGGGATGCGGAGTCGACTGTTTCGACAGGTCGCCTGTGAAGACGTTGATTTCCTGGTCTGATTCATTGCCAACAAACAGATCTATCCAGCCGTCATTGTTGAAGTCGGCCCACGCGGCGGTTTGGGTTGGATGATAGGACAGGACGCCCGCGCGCAGCGTTACATCTTCGAAGGTGCCGTCGCCCTTGTTTCGGATCAGAGAATTAGGATGAGCGCCCGCATCGCCGAGCCAAGCCCCGCGAAGCACAAACACATCGACGAAGCCGTCGTTGTCGTAGTCCGCGTGCACTGTGTTAAGTCCGCCATAGAGGCCGTTCAGTCCGGCCTCCTCGGTCCGATCGTGAAAGCGGCCGTCCTGGTCATTCACGTATAGTTTCATGGGACCACGGGTACCGTAC
>JAHHLP010000261.1 GCA_018679295.1 Rhodothermia bacterium | reverse complement strand
TTTTGGATGAGATGCAAACGGCAGTCGCGGCCTCCAGCGTCCAGCCACGGGAGAACACCGCCAACTGATTGAACAGTTCTTTCTCAGACGCCTCGAGGAGATCGTAGCTCCACGCAATAGCTCCCCGAAGTGTCTGGTGACGGTCCGGAACATCGCGACCTTTTGTTCGGAGCACGTCCAGGCTGCTGTTGAGTCTGTGAAGCAGCTGCTGCGGAGTAAAGAGCCGGCTGCGGGCCGCCGCGAGTTCGATCGCCAGCGGTAATCCGTCCACCCTCGCACAAATCTCTGCGACAGCTTTCTCGTTGCCAGCAAGCGTGAAGTCCGGCCGAACGATCCGTGCCCGATCGACGAAGAGAGTCACCGAAGGATACCTCGTCACCTCTGCCGAACGATCGCCTGAACCGTCCGGAAACGCGAGTGTCGGAACCCTGTACTCCCGCTCCCCGCCGATCCGTAGCGGAATTCGACTCGTCACGATTGCCGTCACTCTCCCGGCCTCCGACAACAGATCGCCCACAATCGTCGCATTGTCGACCAGTTGCTCGAAGTTGTCGAGGACAAGAAGAATCGATCGTGGCTTCAGATACTCAAGCAGAGCCTCACGGACAGACCGATCCGGGTTGTCGGGTATTCCGAGCGTTCGTGAAATTGAAGGAAGAAGCATTTCGGAATCGGAAATCGGCGCGAGGCCGACGAAACGTGCCCCCGATTCAAATCGGTGCGCCGCACGCCGGGCAGCCTCGATCGCAAGTCTCGTCTTGCCCGTACCACCGGGTCCGGTGAGCGTGATGATGCGAATGTCCGAGTCTATGATTCGATCAATGTCCTCCAGCTCCGCCTCTCTGCCGACGAGTTCCGTCAGTGGCACGGGAAGTTCACCGCCCATCCCATCCGCACGGGGTCTATGAATGCCGGCCGGCAGTCCGGAGGCCATGACCTGAAAGAGGCGTTCCGGTGCAGAAATGTCCTTGAGGCGGTACTCTCCAAGATCGGCTAGACTGGCTCCGTTCAAATCAGTCAGAGCCAGCAAGCGTTCTGTTGCGGACGAGACGAGAATCTGTCCTCCGTGTGCGGCTGCACAGATTCGGGCCGCGCGATGCACGTCCATACCCACGAGAGTGTCTCCGCGCCTGACCGGCTCGCCGGTATGCAGCCCGATCCGGAGCTTTACTCGTGCGTTGGCGACCCACTCCCTTGAAGTGATCAGGCGCTGAATGTCGATCGCCGCGCGTGCGGCATCGCCGGCAGATGCAAAACAGGCAAACAGCCCATCACCTGCCGTATCGATCTCCTCGCCACCATAGGCACGCAGTTTTTCCCGGATGATGTTCCGCACGTTCTGCAGCAGGTCACCGTAACTGCCGCCAAGCGTTTCCAGCAGCCGCGTCGAGCCTTCGAGGTCGCTGAAAAAGAGCGTCACAGTGGCAGGCGCGCTCGCAGCGGTTCCGTCCCTTGAGTGCGCCCGGACAGCGACCTCCGGGGCCGGCACGTTCACGCCATCGACCCCATGACCGATGTGAGAAGCAGCGAGCCTCTCCAAAAGACCGTCGCCGAGCAGAGGTCGATCCTCGGGCGACTTCGAAAGGCAGTCCCGGATAAATCCTGCAACGGGCGCGGGCACGTCTTCGGCGATCGACCGGACGTCTGGAGCTTCTTCGTTGATAATTGCATACAGTATCGCGTGATCGTAAGCGCGATCGAATGGTCGTTCGCTTGCCAGCATCTCATACAACACAACCCCGAGAGACCACACGTCCGACGGAGGACCCACCTCCATGGCCTGAGCTTGCTCCGGCGACATGTAAGCAATCGTGCCCAGCATCACATCCGAGCGCGTCAACACTTCGTTGCCCACCAGCTTCGCGATGCCGAAGTCGAGAATGATGGCACGGCCATCGGCCGCCAGCAGGATATTCGCGGGCTTGACGTCTCGGTGTACGATACCCTGCTTGTGTGCAGCGTCAAGGCCACGCGCGAGCTGGCAACAAATCCGCACGGCCTCCCCGACCGGAATGACACCCCTTTCCAGCCTCGCCTTCAGGGTCTCCCCGGCATAGTGAGCCATCGCTATGAACATCCCGCCATGGTCTGTATCACCGATATCATAAATGGTACAGATGTTCGGCAGGTTCAGAGAAGAAGCTGCTCGTGCCTCCTGGCTGAAACGCAGCTTGGCCTCCGCATCACGACTCCTGTGTGGATGCAAGAACTTCAGCACGACCTTTCGTTCCAGACGAACGTCCTCGGCTAAATAGACGACGCCCATCCCCCCTTCGCCGAGGGCCTCGAGAACGCGGTAATGTGAAATGGTCGAACCGATCATTCTGGACGTATGCTGAGAGCCGGCAAAAACTCGCGCGCTCCTGGCGGGTAACAAACAGCGGCTGCCGCCACGAAGCGGTCGCGGTAGTGAAGTCCCCCGCGCAGCCCGACAGCACCTTTACACTGCCGCAGAACAATACGAATTACGAACGCTAACATATTTGATATGAACACGTTTTCCGGAACCCGATCATCCATTGCGGTCCTGGCTATCCTGTCGCTTGCATCGCTCTCGTGCCTACCCGAAGCTGAACACAGAATCCCAGTCTCTGCCGCCTCGACGACCCCCGATCAGTTTGGCGACTACTGGTACCAGGGTGAAGCGGAAATAACAAGCTACGACCTGGAGCAAGCCAGGTACGGAGCTCTTCGGAGCGGATCAGCGGTCACGATCTTCGTAACCGAGGATTTCTCCCGCCAACAACAAGTAAAGCTGGATAACCCCGCACGCGCCGGCAACGACGCAGTCAAGGTGTTGAAATTAAACAGCATGCGCAAGTTCAACACGGGCATTTACCCCTATTCAACCATGACGTCCGTCTTTACCCCTGTATACCGGAGCGAGGACCCACATACGGTCAAGACTACGGCTTCCATTCAGGAATGGTGCGGGCAGACTTTTGTGCAGTTGAATCGACAGGCCGACGGCTATCGGATCAAGCACTTCAGCTACTTCGAATCGGAAGGTGATGGAGAGGAGTCGGTCGGGGACGTCGTACTTGAAGACGAGATATGGAACCTGGTTCGACTCAGTCCTCAGGACCTTCCGCAGGGGAGCATAACAGTGCTTCCATCCGTGCTGCACCAGCGGCTCTCTCACGATGACTGGGGTCCGCAAGAGGCCCTGGGCGAATTGGGACCAGTGATCAATTCGGATTCGCTGATGGAATATCGGCTCACCTATGAGGACATTCCGCGCACGTTAACCATCCATTTCAGTACAGACTTTCCGCATGAAATTCAGTACTGGGAAGAGCATCACGTGTCCGGCTTCGGTCCGAACGCCGAGGAACTGGTGACACGCGGAACGCTTAGGGAACGACTGATGATAGACTATTGGACGCGCAACCGGCCGGGCGACGAGGTGCTGCGCGAAGAACTGGGCTTGCCGATCAGCTAGTGCTTACAGAGAATGGGACGTTCGTCTCACATCCTCGCGATAGCGGCATTTCTATGGGCGCTTCCATCGTCGGAGCACGAGTCGGTTGCACAGACGTGGGAGCAAACGAACGGTCCAATGGGCTCGGACG
>JAHHLP010000277.1 GCA_018679295.1 Rhodothermia bacterium | reverse complement strand
ATCCAGGCCCTAAGCGGGAGGCGCTACGTTCAGTCCGGCGGCGCTTCAGAAGCGCAGTCGGCGTCTCTGCAGTCGGCCTCCATCAGGAACTGAACCATGGCATCAATCTCCTCGGCATCAAGGTGTTTATATGCCGGCATTCTGTGAACCGTAGTCTCGAAACCGGGCACGATGTATATCTCGGGGTCGATGATACTCTCGCGAATATACTCAGCGGCGGTCTTTGCGCTGCCGGTGTAGGTCGAATCCCGAATCCGGTCCGAAGCAATGGTCGCCATGCCGTTGTGTGGCGGTCCGAAGATGCCGCCCGTTTCCGCCCGATCGTACGCGTGGCAGAGGCCACAGTACTGCGCGCGGTAGGTCTGAAAGCCGGAAATCACCGTTTCGCCAGCGGCTGAATCGGCGACGGCTTCAGGAGGACTATTTGTCCCCTGTGTTTTCGCTGCACGAGGAAGAAAGGCAGCCGAAACCAGGGCGACCACGAAACACGATACTACCAGGTGAAGGGGTGCAATGGCGCTCAAATCACGCCTGAGTACTCTCCTCATCACGTCTGATCGCCTAATGGCTGTCAACATCCTATGGGCCAGATGCCGGTTCGTAGGGACGACGCGTATATACGCTTCGTCGCGCAAAATATAAAGCGAGAGCCCTCACCGCCTCTGTTCACATCCGGAATCCGACCACACGAACTGCGGTAGACAGGCCTGTTCGCCGCGACGCTGCGTAGCCCTCGCCTCGCTACGCACTGGGTGGCAATTCGAGGCGACATCCCGTACCATCGGGCTTTGGGCTTTACCGTTCCAGGAGACTTTCGCCATGACGACAGACGACGCTCTATCCCGATTTGTACGAGAAGCCCTTTCGAACGGGCTGAAGCGAGAGCAAATTGAGGACGCGCTCAGCAGCGCCGGATGGGAACGCAGCCAGATTAGAGACGCCCTCAAGAGCTTCGCGGAAGTCGAGTTTCCAATCCCCGTACCCCGACCGAGGTCTCACGTATCGGCGCGGGACGCGTTTGTCTACCTTCTCCTCTACACGACACTGTACATAAGTGCCTTCAACCTCGGTAGCTTGCTGTTTCAGTTTATCGAACTGGCCTTTCCGGCAGCGACTGATCCCGATGGCCATGCGCTGATCGCACGAGAGAACATACGATGGGCCGTAGCTTCCATCGTGATCGCGTTTCCGGTCTTCCTCTACATGTCGCGCCGGGTGAATCAGGCTGTAGCACGCGACCCCGTCAGACGTGATTCAGGGGTTCGCAAGTGGCTGACCTATCTGACGCTGTTTGTTGCCGCAGGAATTCTAATCGGAGACCTGATTGCACTTGTGCACAGCTTGCTCAGCGGTGAACTGACGATCAGGTTCGTACTGAAAGTGTTGACCATCGGACTCATTGCCGGGACCATTTTTTGGTACTACCTCCGGGATGTAAGGAGCGAATCAGGGGAGCTATGAGGATCTCCGACCGCACGATCCTTACAACTTTCGTTGTTACGGTAGTCGCCGCAGCCGTCATCGCCGGACTGGTACTCATCGGATCACCCGGCGAAGAGCGCCTGCGCAGGCTGGACGCCAGGCGGGTGGCGGACTTGAGAACTATTGTGAACTCGATCGAGGACTATTGGCGACGCCACGACCGCCTGCCGACCGACCTCACCGACTTCGCGACCGAACCGGACCTCTCTCCGCATACGCGGGACCCCGAGACCGATAATCCTTACGAGTACCGCGCACTCGATAGCACATCATACGAGCTTTGCTCGGTGTTCAACCTGCCGGCGGTTAGGAGCCGCACGGACGCAGACTTTTGGTTTCACGCCGATGGTCGCCAGTGCTTCTTTCTTGAGATGAACACGAACGGGGACTGATGATCGGCTTGTGCGATCAGGAATTGGGTTCGCGTTCAACGTGCGATTTGCCATTTGACTAGGGCAATGAAACCGTCTGGAACGTCACGATACGATTGTTGCTCAGCAACCACCACACACTTCGGCCACCGATTCGTGGAAGAAGAACTGCGCAAGCTCCATGATGGCCGAAAACACGTTGCTACGGGGCAGCTTCTCGAAGCTCTGACCGATTGCGAAGTTCGAGGCCTGGACCTGCTGGAAGTTGGCGGCGGTATAGGGACCGTTACACTCGACTTGATGAAGAACGGCGTGCAGTCAGCGTCCTTTGTAGAGATATCGCCAGCGTTCCTGAACGCGGCGGCGTCAAGAGCTCGCCGCGCTCGTGTCTACAAACAAATCGACTTCATTTGCGCCGACTTTGTCGAGATTCACTCGAAGGTCGAGTTGGCCGACCTCGTTGTCATGGACCGGGTTTTGTGCTGCTATCCGAACGCTGAATCACTCATCATCGCAGCCCTATCACGGTGCCGAAGCCTTTTGGGATTGACGTACCCAAGAGACACGCTGGTGTCGCGCGTCGACTCGTGGATCAAGAACCGTCGTCGACGCAAGGCCGGCAATCCCTTCCGAACCTTCGTGCATTCGGAAGAACTCGTACGAGGCCTTATCAGCGAGGCAGGATTTGACCGCCGATTCTCAACTACCTCGCCGCTGTGGCGCATAGAGGTGTATGAAAGACCTATTGGTACATAGCCCGAGGCTATTCCATCCCACCTTCCATGTCGCCGCCACCGAAGTCGCCACCGTTCTGGCTGCGATTGCGCTGTCTCTCCCGGTCCGCTTTACCGAAAGTATACTGTAAGGTAAGTGACACCGTCCGCGCACCCCAGCTTCTTTCGAAGTCCTGATACAGCGTCGGTTGGTCG
>JAHHLP010000567.1 GCA_018679295.1 Rhodothermia bacterium | reverse complement strand
CATCTGGGCCACGCAGGTGTTGGAGAACCTGACGAAGAAGGGGCAGCCCTCACGCGCGGAGATCACCGACGCCGCAACGGCGCAGCGAGCCGAATGTGTGATGCTCAACAAAGGCCCCCACATTCTTAGCGCCATCCGTATGCTCGATACCATCCTCAAAGCCACGGAGGAGTATCAAGAAAAGAAAGCACCGATGCTGCCGGTACTGGACGTGCCTGAATCGGAATTGGTTGAGGATCATCCGTCATGAGTGAGACTTCGTTGCGAGATCTCATCGAGAATCAGGGGCCAGTGAACGTTCTCTCGCGCTTGTGTGTAACTCTCCCGCTTGTGTGTAACTGATGATTGCTGCGTGGCGGTGCCCCATCGGGGGTTCGAATTGACGCTGCCAAAAGCAACAAGGCTCCGGCCAGCACGATGCCAAACGGAGCCTCTGCGTGCCCGGGAGGATTATCTCGGCGGCTTCGACGCCTCCATCAGTCGCAGGGTACCAACCGCGCACAAATGAGAACGGCGCGGCCGCTCGTGTATTCGCCGCTTCGCGGCTCATCAGTCGCGGAACAAGATCTCAATTATCTCGACGTTCCGGCCGCTCGTGTCGAACCCCTCCGGGGGTTCGAATTGACGCTGCCAAAAGCAATAAGGCTCCAGCTAGCATAACGCTAACCGGAGCCTCGGCGTGCCCGGGAGGATTCGAACCCCCGGCCTTCTGATCCGTAGTCAGACGCTCTATCCAGCTGAGCTACGGGCACGTAACAACCAGTATGTCTCTGAACAGCGTGCCCGGTCGGATTATTCGCCGCTTTGCGGCTCATCAGTCGCGGAACACGATTATAGTCATCCCGGACGACGAGGCCGCTCGTGTCGAACCCCCGACCCAGACCGCTCAACGGTGACAGCCTGTACTCACGAAAGCGAGTACTTCTATCCAGCTGAGCTGCGAGCACGTATGGCCGCCCTCAAACGCCAACGGCACAGATAAGAAAACTACGCCGCAGGGTTCCTCGACGGCAAGAGAAAACGCGGTTAATAGACCCGGGCCTCGATCGCCCACGCGGCTCCAATCCACTCGACTTGTCAAGCAAAAAGCACAAGTGCCCCGATTTTGCGCTTTCGTTTGTCGAAAGGATTCGCTACCAATAGGTGAGGTCCTTCACTCCCAGACGGAATCGCGTTGAAAAAATCGACCACGATCCTGGCTCCTATCGCCTTCATGCTCGTCGTGGCTTCCTGCGATTCCACCGAACCAATCGATGAACCGGTCTTCGCCGTCAAGGAAGAGATGCAGATCCCGCTCGAGGAGCTGCTCATCGGACTTTGGCTGAAGGACGATGTGGAAGATCTCGAATGGCTCTTCAAGGAGGGCGGCGGCTACCTCGCCGGAGATTTGAACCCGATCAATCCGATTGTCGGCCGGTGGGAATTGCTAGGCGACACATTGCATATCAACGATAGTGCGTGCTTCGACGCATTTGCAACCTATCGGATCGGCATCGAAGAAAACGTGATGAGCGTCGAACTTCTCCTCGATGAGTGCGAGGGCCGCGGCGCTGTGATCCCTGGTGAGTGGAGCCGGTTCATCTACGGGCAGTAGTCGTTTTCCACCGCGCACCTCCGACACCCGGAACCTCGAGCCGACCTTCATCCGTTACATTGAGTTAATGTCAGCCTGCTCGCTCCTGTCACGAACGACTTCTCTCGATGCGGTTTGAGTTGCGCACACTCTCGCGCTCGCTATTCCTAACGGTAATATTCTGCGTCCCCCTCACGACGCAACCCGTCTCGGGCCAGCACACGGTAGCGCGTCAATGGAATGACATGCTCCTTGAGGCAATTCGCCGTGACTTCGCCCGACCGACGGTGCACGCGCGGAATCTCTTTCATGCATCCGTCGCTGCGTATGATCTCTGGGCCGTTTTCGATGACAAGGCGGAGCCATGGCTCCTTGGAAAGACCGTCGGCCCCTTCACCTGCGACTTCAACGGCTTTCCGTTGCCATTCGACACGCGGCCCGTCATAGACGAGGCCATCAGCTATGCATCGTACCGGCTCTTGCATCATCGCTTCGCAAAATCGCCGCGCGTGAACGAGACGTACCCGAGGTTGGATTCGCTGATGGCGTCACTTGGCTACCCGACGACGGCAAGTTCGACCGACTATACGACGGGCTCTGGCGCGGCTCTCGGCAACTACATGGCGCAGTGTCTCATTGACTTCGGCATGCAGGATGGTGCTAACGAGCGCTTCACTTACAACAACCGCTACTACGAGCCGGTCAACCCTCCCCTTCTTCCCGAATACCCCGGCAACCCGGATATCGAAGACCTCAACCGGTGGCAGCCGCTCACGCTCGAGACGTTCATCGACCAGGGCGACAATACCATCGAGGGAAGTACACCTAACTTCCTCAGTGCGGAATGGGGAAGCGTCATTCCGTTTGCTCTCACAGAGGACGATCTGGCCATCCACAGCCGGGGTGGGCCGTACTGGGTGTACCATGACCCGGGATCACCCCCAAATCTGACGATGCCGGGCGATGGAAGCTCGGCAGAATACCAGTGGGG
>JAHHLP010000265.1 GCA_018679295.1 Rhodothermia bacterium | reverse complement strand
CTAAACGACAAAAGCCCGACCGAGTGGTCAGGCTTTCGTCGACTAAGTATGTCGCTTGTTGCTAGAGCGCTTCCGAGTTGACGCGCTGCACGTTTTGTGCGCTCAGTCCCTTCGGCGTTTGCTCAGTTTCGTATTCGACATCTTCTCCGTCGCGGAGTCCTTCGTCCCAACCTAAGTCAGGTACGCTGTTCCGATGTACAAATACGTCCTGGCTCCCGTCTTCCGGCCGGATGAATCCAAAGCCTTTGTCAACGCTGAACCATTTTACTTTTCCACGTGGCATAATGTGTTGTTTCTGTTACCGCTCCGAACCAAAGTACCCAATCGAAAGAACACACAATGCCTTCTTACCGATTCGAATTACTGTTGTCGTTAGCGAGGTTTAACGGTGTGAAGTCGATCTATACGGCGACGATCAGTGTTTGTTCGCGTGCGGGAGGAGCAGGTCGTGAATTCTCTGCAAGTGCGTGCTCGATAGCGGTTGCCTGCTCGCTTGGGGGCATCTATCATCAAGGATAACCCCTGTCGACCAAAATCAAGGATTACGATGGATAGGCGAAGTTTTTTGCGTGACACTGCCCTCGCTGTGGCCGGGTCGTCATTGGCCGGGTCAGGTCTGGTCGGGACCTCCGGATCGATCAGCGCCCCCCAAGAGGGTAGGGTCGTCCCGACCGATTTTGAACTCGAGGAGGCGACACTTGCCGACTTGCAGGCGATGATGCACTCCGGTCAGCAGACGTCCCAGAGCCTGTGCGAGCTTTATCTGCAGCGCATAGACGCGATCGATCGAGAGGGACCTGCCGTTCGCGCGATCATTCAGGTGAATCCCGATGCGCTGGCGATTGCCGAGGACCTCGACGCCGAACGCCGAAACCGCGGTACGCGCGGCCCCCTTCACGGCATCCCGCTAATGCTGAAAGATAACATTGACACGGCCGATCGTATGTCGACGTCGGCCGGCTCGCTTGCCTTGGCAGACTCGATTGCGGGCGAAGATGCGTTCGTCGTGCGGCAGTTGCGGGCGGCGGGCGCCGTGATCCTTGGCAAGACGAACCTAAGCGAGTGGGCCAACTTCCGTTCGACCAGATCATCCAGCGGATGGAGCGCACGGGGAGGGCAGACACGTAATCCGTATGTCCTCGATCGAAGTCCGTGCGGATCGAGTTCAGGATCTGCCGTTGCTGTGGCAGCGAACATGTGCGCCGCGGCGATCGGTACGGAAACGGATGGTTCAGTCGTCTGTCCATCGTCGGCCAACGGCATTGTCGGCATCAAACCTACTGTAGGTCTCGTGAGTCGGTCGGGTATCATTCCTATTGCTCACAGTCAGGACACGGCCGGTCCAATGGCTCGGACGGTGGCGGATGCCGCAGCGCTCCTCGGAGCGATGACTGGCGTCGACGCGTCGGATGCTGCCACAAAAGGGCAGAGGGCCCTCACTGATTACACGGCGTTTCTAGATAAACGGGGATTGGATGGCGCCCGAATCGGGGTGGCGCGCAACTTCCTGGGCTTCCACGAGAAGGTAGATGGGTTGGTCGCGGACGCCATTGACGTGCTAAAGGCACACGGTGCAATCGTTGTTGATCCAGCCAACATTGCGACCAAGGGAGAATACGGCGACTCCGAATACGAGGTATTACTCTACGAGTTCAAGGCAGGACTCAATAAGTACCTCAGCGAGTTGAAGTCGGACACGGTGCCGCGCACCCTGGCGGAGCTCATTGAATTCAACCGCGCACGGCGGGATGATGAGATGCCCTACTTCGAACAGGAAATCTTCGAGGCGGCGCAGGAGAAAGGGCCGTTGACGGAAAAGGCGTATCTCGACGCTCTCGAGAGGAATCATCACCTTACTCGCGACAAGGGCATCGACGCGACTATGGATGAACATAACCTGGACGCGATTATGGCCGCGTCGGGAGGGCCGGCGTGGACAATCGATCTCGTGACCGGAGACCATTTTCTTGGCGGAAGCTCTTCTCCGGCGGCTGTGTCCGGATATCCGAACGTCAGCGTTCCGGCCGGCTTCGTGCATGGCTTGCCCGTAGGCATTTCTTTCTTCGGCGCCCGGTTCTCGGAATCCAAGCTTATTCGCATTGCCTATGCGTACGAACAGACGTCGATGATGCGGCAAACTCCGGGCTTTCGGCATTCACTTCTGTAGGCGATGCAAGGGTTCGTTTCAGAGCGTCGTGATTTCTTCCATTTGGCTCCCTATTTTCGCAACGCCCGGTTGGCGACAGTATGCGTTCGTCCCCTTCGAAGTGAATGCCGGGTTCTGGATCATTCCTTTCTTTTGATTATGGAGAAGCCCCGATTTCTCGATTAGCCGTGATGCATATGCGGTGCATGGCCGATGCCACACTGACTCGATAAAGCGAATTGAGCATTTAGAAGCCTCGGGGCCTGAACGGTCCCGGGTCTTCTGCCTTTGGAGTGACCGGTTGGAAGAGTACTGCCGCTAGAAGAATCGCGACAGGTCGCCGAGGTCAATCACATTCATCCCACGGCGTATGAAGCGATCTCGCCCGGGATAAATAATCTGCTT
>JAHHLP010000206.1 GCA_018679295.1 Rhodothermia bacterium | reverse complement strand
GACATACAGCTGTCGACTGCCATACTTCGCGGTACCTGGAAGGGGATACACTGGCGCGCGCCCGGCTTCATGTTTCGGACGCTTCGAGAACTTCGGCGTGGCGCTATCGCCCGCGAGTTCGACGTAGTTCTCTTCAGTTCGATGGTCACCGCGTCACTGGCGGTTCTCCTCAGGGGGACGTTTAGACGGCACGGGATCGCCTCGGCTGCGATCGTGCACGGTCTCGACGTCACCATGAAGAACCCGTTGTACCAATTCTTTGTGCCGCGCGTGTTCTCGGCACTGGACCTGGTGCTTCCCGTGAGTCGGGCGACGGCAGCTGCGTGCGTCGTCCGCGGTCTTTCGCGCCGCGATCTTGCTATCGTCCCGAACGGCATACGAACCGATCGATTTCCGGACCCCGACTTCCGCCAGAACGAAGAGCGCACCGAACTATCACGATTTGAGAACGGCTCACCGGTGCCGAAAAACGCTTTCATCGTATGCAGCGTCGGGCGTCAGGTGGAACGCAAGGGTTTCTCGTGGTTCGCAGCCAACGTCATGCCGCTGCTCCCCGACGACGTTCACTACGTTCTTGCAGGCGACGGACCGGAGGCGGACGCGATCCGCGAGTCTGCCCGTGCGAACGACGTGGACCACCGGGTACACGTGCTGGGGCGACTCACCGAAGATCATCTGGAAGTTCTGTATCGGGCGGCCGACGTTTTCGTGATGCCGAACGTACCCATCGACGGGGACATGGAGGGCTTCGGAGTCGTTATGCTCGAGGCCGGGCTGTCCGGACTGCCAACGGTCGCTTCGAAGCTCGAGGGAATCCGGGACGTGGTTGCAGATGGCGAGAACGGTGTACTCGTGAAGTCGCGTGACAAGGTTGCCTTCGCGGAGGCTCTGCGCAAATACTATGAGAGCCCTGCATATCTCAAAGAGGCCTCGCTACGAGCTTACCGGTACACGGCGAAGAGCTTCAGTTGGGCTACCGTGTCGGACATGTACGTGAACGTGCTTCGACGACTGGTTGGAAAGAAGCAATCAAACCCGCGTCCCTAGGGCTTCGCCGGAAACCCCATCGCCTGCCTTCCGGTCCTCCCTCCACTGAATCACCGCCGGCAAGAACAAGAGCGCAGAAACCAGCGTGGCACCAATTCCCACGACGGCAAGCTCGCCGATAGATTGAAGGCCCGGGTGAAAACTCAATAGCGGGCCGGCGAAACCCATCATCGTCGTCAACGATCCCATCGTGATGTGCTCGCCCGTCGAGCGCAGCACGTACCGGATCGAGCCCTTTCCTTCCTCCAGATAACGATGCACGATGTGGACACCTGCGTCATTCCCAATGCCGAGTACAGCAGGAAGGACTATGAGGTTGTAGAAGTTGAGGCGCAGATCAAAGACCTCCATTATCAGGATCATCCACAGCACGCCGACCGCCAGCGGAAGAGCAGCCATCAACGCCCAGCGCCAGACTCCGAAGTTAAGCCGCATGAGAAGCAGCACGACCACGAAGGTGGCCGCCACAATCCAGGGCGATTCCTCTTGCATAAGGCGCAGCATGTCGGCTGCGATGATAGACGTGGACCCGGCGTGGTACCGCGTGCCGTCCGCGGTGACAATCGTACCGACGTCTTCGGCGAAAGCCATCGACTCGCGTCCGTCCGAGAGCCCGACCGACGGATAAATTGCGAGGAAGCCTCCCAACTCGCCGCTCTTGCTAGTGAACTGCTTGCGCAGAAACTCAGGAACGGATTCGAGTGGAATGGGCGCGGTCGTTTGTGCGGCACGGCGAAGCCGTTCGAGATCCTCGCCTGACTCCAGCGAGAGAAATGGATCGTCCAGCAGGTCGCGAATCTCTTGGATGCGGTCCAGCTTCCTTTGCTGGGCGTCGGCATCCAACGGGAATCGGTCCTGAAGACTCTCCACTCCCCGGATGGTCGGTGAAACGGTATCCGCAGCCGCCTTAGCCCGAACTGCGGCGGCTATGGCCGGCACATCTTCCGGACGGTCGGCCACAACGTAGGCGGGGTTCCGGCGACGCTTGTCGGAGTACACGCGCCGGATGATCGCGCGCCGCGCCTCGTACTCTGTAAAGTCCGGCTCGAGCTTGCCGAACTCGTACTCAAACCGGGGCGGAAACATGACCAGTGATGCCAGCACCGCCAGCGAGCTGACCAGGATAATCGGTCGCGCCCGTTTGAAGCGTCCCGTTGGCCGGACCGATTCTGCAACGTCTCCCCTGCTCGTCAGCTTCAGCAAATGCCAGCGCTCAAGTACGACTATCATCGCCGGCATGATGACCAGCATTCCGACAAGAGCAAGCATGATGCCGGTGCCGGCGATGAAACCGAACTCCGAGAATCCACGGAAGTCAGCAACGATCAGCACATACAGCGCCGCAGCCGTCGTAAGCGCGCCAACCGTTATGGCTTGTCCCGTACTGACAAAAGTGTGTTCGACGGCATCTATCGGTTCAAGTTGTCGGGCGCGTTCCTCCGTGTACCGAGCGTAGAAGTGAATTCCGTAGTCGATCCCGAGGCCGAACAGCACGAGGCCGAGCGTGGCCGTCATCAGATTCAGTGTTTCTACGGTGATTGACGCGATGGCCGCCGTCCACGTCAGACTCATCACCAGCGGCAGCCCAATGATGATCGCCATCACCGGTATGCGCGCCACGACGGAAGCCAGCAGCACCCAGGAAAACGTTCCCGTCGATCGAGCCGAGTACGCTTTGTACGAGAAGTACGCGACGACCGTGAGTAACACGATCGTGATACCGAGCCCGAGCGTGTTAACGATGTCATTTGTCACGGCGCGGATCTCGACCACCTGTCTTTGCAGCCGGCCGGCGATCGTAATCTCCATTTCAGCATCGAATGACGTCGGCTCGAGCTGGTCAACCAGGGACTCCATGGCATCATACAGACGTTCGATGTAACCGATGTCCGTCTGCGAGCCGGTCGGGAAGAATCGCAGCACGAGCGTCGTGCTGTCCTCCGAGATCGGATACTCCGTGCCGATTATGTCGTCGTACAGGTCGCGAAGGTGAGTGCCGCTCGAATCCGGTTCCTCATCCTCATCCTCGAGATCAAAAAAGAAAGGGTTTGCCTCCAGCTTCGCCTCCTCGATCTGCTCCTCGAGAAATGTCTCCAGGGAATCGATCTCGTCGTCTGTTGCGAAGTAGAGGGCATTGTCCTCGAGGAACTCGGTGTCCCGCCGGTAATCCACACGACTCAGGAACGGTTCGTTGGAGCGCCTGTCGACGAGGCCCAAGGCCGCCGGGATTAGCGTCTCGGCAAATCGTCGATTCGCGTCGAAGGAGGGACTTACGATGCCGACCGCAAGTTCACTTTCGGCGCCCACGGTCTCACGCAGCCGTTCAAGCGCCTTGACGCTCTCGTAGTCCTCAGGGACCAGCTTCGAGAAGTCGGTGTCAATCCTCAGATTCGACGCGAGGAAGACCGACGCGACGGTCAGAGCGATGCCAACCAGGAGAACGCCGTACGCATGTGTTACGACGGATCGGATGAAAGGGCGCAGTGCCTGGAAGAAGCGATCCATTCGTCAGGTTTGAAGTGCGTTGAGCGTGTGCTGGGAGGTGCAGATGACAGGGCGCCTTGTTACGACGGCCTCACGCGGTAGTTCGCTAGGGCAGCGGTACGCCCTTTCCGTTTCTGACGAAGCCCGACTAAATTGCTGCTTCGCCATTTCTCCTGATCATTGTGAACCCGGATGCATACCTACGATACGCTCGAAGTCGGTCAGTCATATTCTGTCGATCGTGAGATCACAGCCGAGGACGTGAGGGCTTTCGCGGACGTCACCGGCGACGACAATCCCCTGCACGTCGATCCTGAGTACGCTGCCACCACACGTTTCGAAAAGCCGATCGTTCACGGCGTATTCCTTGCCGGTATCATTTCGAAGGTGCTGGGGCGCGACTTTCCCGGCAACGGTTCGGTGGCCGTGTCGATCACGTGCAAGTTCCTGAGACCCGTGCCCGTCGGTTCGACTGTCACTGCGGAGGTCAAGGTCGCCGAGAAAATCGAAAAGCGCCGGCACATCCGTATGAAGGTCTATGTCTACATCGACGGACGAATCGCGCTCGGCGGTGAGGCGACACTGATACCGCCCGGCGAGGGAGCCGTCTGACCTAACGTGCGAACACGAGCTTCGTACCGTGCGAGCTTGAGCTTCGTACCGTGCGAGCTTGAGCTTCGTACCGGCGAGCTTCAGCTTCGTACCATGCGAGCTTGAGCTTCGTAC
>JAHHLP010000416.1 GCA_018679295.1 Rhodothermia bacterium | reverse complement strand
CGTCAGAGGCAAGTGAGTCACAGGTCACGTTGTGATGGAAAATCCGTGTAGGGCACCCCGTCCTCATCCGGAACGTCATACTGCTTCCTGAGCTCCGCAAGTCTCTGCCGCATTTCAGCAAGCACGTCTGCATACGCCGGATCGTCGAACACGCTGCGGAGCTCGTCAGGGTCTTCTTGCAGATCGAACAGCTCCCACTCGCCGATCTCGTAATAGTGGATCAACTTGTAGCGGTGCGTCCGAACTCCATAGTGACGGCGGACCATATGCCAGCCCGGATACTCGAAATACTGATAGTAGATGGCATCGCGCCAATCGTCGGGCGTTCGACCCTGCAGCAGCGGCGCCAGACTCTCCCCCTGCATCTCGGTCGGCACTGAAATCCCGGCCAAGTCGAGAAATGTTGGAGCGATGTCGAGGTTTTGTACGAGTGCGGTGTTTCTCACATCCGAAGGGACTCTATCGGGCCACCGGATCATCAGGGGAGTCCTGAGCGACTCCTCGTACATCCAGCGCTTGTCAAACCATCCGTGATCCCCCAGGAAGAAGCCCTGATCGGACGTGTAGACGACGACGGTGTTCGAGGCGAGCCCCGTCGATTCAAGGTAGTCAAGCAACCGCCCGACATTGTCGTCGATTGATTGGACGCACCTTAGATAGTCCTTGATATATCGTTGGTAGCGCCACCGGGTTCGTGCGTCCCCCTCAGGCGCGGCCTTTTCATAGGCGTCGTTCCTTGGGCCATATGCCGCATCCCAAGCGGCTTGCTGCTTCGCGTTGAGGCCGCGCGGGCTTTCGAGCTTGAGATCGCGCTCGGTCAGGTCCAGCGCAATCGTCATTTCCTGCTCCTGCGTCGCTGTCGTTCGGCCCTCGTAGTCATCGAAAAGCGTCGCGGGCTCCGCGATATCACTGTCGGCAAACAGGTTCAGGTGATCCGGTCCCGGGTCCCACCAGCGATGAGTGGCATTGAACTGGTACATCAGCAGGAAGGGCTGCGGCGAACTACGCACCGACTCGATCCAGTTTAGGGCCCGATCCGTTATGATGTCCGTGCTATACCCGACATGCTCCGTCGTATCCGACTGGCTGTACAGGGTCGGATTGTAGTATGGTCCCTGGCCGCGAAGCACTTCGTAGTGGTCGAAGCCCGCCGGCGCAACCTTGAGATGCCACTTCCCGATGACGGCCGTCGAATAGCCACTCTGTTGAAGCAGCTTGGGAAACGTGAGCCTTGTGGAGTGGAGCGTGTCGCGGTTGGTCGGTACCCCATTCAGATGCCCGAACTGTCCGGTAAGAACCGTGGCGCGACTCGGCCCGCAGATCGAGTTAGTGACGAACGCGTTCTCAAAGAGCATTCCCTCTGTTTCCAGCCGGTCGAGGTTCGGCGTCGTGTTGATCTTCGACCCGTACGCGCTCACCGCGTGTGCGGCATGGTCGTCCGCGAAAATGAAGATGATATTCGGCCGTTCGGGCGGCGCCTCGAGGCGGGCGGGAGCCGAACATGAGATGGCGGAAGCTGCGATTACAAGAGCGAACCAACGCGTAGCAGTGTTCATGGCAAGAAGAAATGAGCAGAGGGCGGTCTCATGGAATATACTGTGACTCCGTCACGTACCGATATTTACTCCGCCCACTCGTCAATCACCAAGCGACAATGTCCATTCGAAGTAGTGTAGTTCTCTTATGTGTCTGCGCGACCCTCACCCTACCTGCGTGCGCTCAGCAAGATGAACCCGTGATGACCATCGACGACTATGAGCCCGTGTCAACGCTCGTCGTTCCAGAGCATCCGATCGAGCGCGCTCGTTATCCCTTAGTGGACGTTCACAGCCATCAATGGGGGATGGAAGAGTGGACGCAAGGTCGCCTCGACACGCTGATCATGAACATGGACTCACTGAACATGGCAGTGATGGTCAATCTTAGCGGCGGATCGGGGCAGGATTTCGTCGACAGGATGGCCAATGCGGCCGAGCGCTACCCGGGCCGGATCGTCGCGTTCGCCAACATCAGCTTCGATAATATCGACGACCCCGACTGGGGTGCGCTGACCGCAGCTCAACTTGAAGCGGACGTCCGCAACGGCGCACGCGGACTCAAGATTTTCAAGAGTCTCGGCATGACCGTGCGGGATTCGTCAGGGCAACGCGTACCGGTCGACGACCCGAGAATTGACCCCGTGTGGGACAAATGCGCAGAACTCGGCATTCCGGTCCTCATCCACTCCGCGGATCCGTCGCCCTTCTGGGAAACGAAAGACCGCTATAACGAGCGGTGGTTCGAGCTCAAGCAGCGACCGGGCCGGTATCGGCCGGCCGACGAGTATCCACCGTGGGAGAAGATCATAGGAGAGCAACACAACGTTTTCAGAAAGCACGCGAAAACGACCTTTGTCAACGCGCACCTCGGCTGGCTTGGCAACAACCTGGACCGCCTGGGAGAATTGTTCGACGAGATGCCCAACGTCTACACTGAGCTGGGCGCTGTCCTTGCAGAACTGGGGCGGCAACCGAGACACGCGCGACAATTTCTCATCAAGTATCACGACCGCATTCTCTTCGGCAAGGACGCGTGGGTTCCGAGAGAATATCACGTGTACTTCCGCGCATTCGAGACAGCCGACGAGTACTTCGACTACTACCGAAAGCGACACGCGCACTGGAAAATGTACGGGATGGATTTACCTGATGACGTACTGCGACACATCTACTACAAGAACGCGCTACGTATCATTCCCGGACTGGATCCGCGCCTTTTCCCGATAGATTGAGAGCGGTGCATTTCTGAGCCCCTTCCGCAAAATCGACTGGTTCGACGCTACATTTGATAAGTTTGGGCAGGCTGCAAATTGGTCGATACTCTCCCGACAAAGCTTGAGCGGGACCCCGTGATCCGAATTCGTCACACCATAGCGATTGTAACGGCTGCTTCATTCGCACTGCTGGCCGCTTGCGATTCGGGGAGTGAGTCTGTTGGCTTGTTGGCGCCTGACCTGTCCGGCCCGGTCGACAATGCTTCCTTTCAGGCCCGTTCGTTCGTCGAGTTTTCGTGGGCCGCAGTAGCCGGAGCCACCTCATACGAGATCTCATTCGAGTACGAGGACTTTCCGGAGGAGGACGTCGTCGTTGCTACGCAAGTGCCTCTTACCGTTCACGAGCTGGCCGACATCGGGTCCATCAGATGGCGTGTGCGGGCGGTATCCGAC
>JAHHLP010000518.1 GCA_018679295.1 Rhodothermia bacterium | reverse complement strand
ATACGTCCCCACGTCGACGCTATCTGCACTTGGTCCGTTTGCGACGACGGCGTACTGTTGGGAGGCAAGCACAGTAGGGCCGTATGCGATTCGCACGGATGTCGGTGCCCTCCCGTCGTTGTTCGTTGTAATCGAGAATCCGTTGATGTCGATCTGTCGATCGCTTCGGTTCAGAATCTCAACGTATTCGAACTGAGGCGATGGCGGGTCGCTTCTGGGCTCATACATGACCTCTGTAATGATGAGCTCATTCTTGCGCGCAGGAAGCAGTGTGGGTGGGGGGGCGATAGAGTTCTGCCGGCCGGGCGATGCGCCGAAAGGCGCGACGCTGGTGGACCAGTTCAGTGGCGAGTATCCCGGGGCGACTGGATCGATGCGCTCCAGCGATCGTCCTGCGTGGAAGGGAACCGTGTCGTTGTGCCATGCTGGATCGTAGCTCACAGAATCCACGACCCCCGCGTCCGGACACTCAATGCGTACCGTGGTTCCCGTGTTCACGAGTCGAAGTGAGGACTCACGGACCTGCCTGACGATCGCGTCTTGCGGTATGTCCGGGAACGCGTCGAGGAGTGTCTGCCCGTTGCCCCGCGCGACGATTGTCATGAAGCCATTCGGTCGCAATGCCGCATCCGCGGATTCAAGGTTCAATAGGTCCCGGTCGCCGTGCTCGTCCACGGGTCCGGACACGACGCAGGAACTGAGATCAAGTGGTTCCGCGGAAAGGCTTCGAAGTTCTACGAATTCTGTTTGATCCGGCTTACCGTCGAAAGCGTCGGCGATCGGATCATACATCAATTCGTTGATCACGAACGAGCCGCTATACGGTTGCAGGCGCAGCCTGACCGACGACAGCGGGGACGTGTTACCAGCGACATCGTGCAGATTGCGGACGGACAGATCGCCCGCACTCACGGCGTCAAAACGCAGGACGATTGAATCACCATATCGATCATGTCCCGGTAATAGTTCAGTCGCCACAATTCCGTTCAGTGCGAAGTCGCCGCGCTCGAGGCTGTCGACCGGGATAGACTCGGAGAACTGTACGTGTACAAAGTTTTGTGCCCCGGACTTCTGACCGGCCCATGCGACTTCCGGATTCGTAGTGTCAATAGCGAAGATGGAGTTCTGCGCCCCCGGTGTACCGCCCCGACTATCCAGCGATGATTCCCAGTTGCCGCGGAAATTGGATGGCAGAACCGGATTGACACGCTCCAGGGAGCCGCTTCCGGAGGCCCACTCGGGCTGGTAGCGGACAGCGTCTATCGTATCCCGTCCGACGACAATTGCAACAAGGTCTCCGGAGTTGTTGAGAGACGGCCACCGAGAAGGCTGAATTGCAGGAGCAGTGGCGAAACGTAGTCTAAAGGCCACGGTGTCGCGCGTGATGACAGCAAATTCGCCGGGGTCTAAAAATAGAGTGGCTGGAACGATGGTCGTGGATGTGCCGCCGTCCGTCAGTTCCAGGGCTGACAGATCCACGCTCCGGTTGGATCGGTTAACCAGTTCCACGAATTCCGACTCGGCAGGCATGGGCGCGAAGTCGATCTCGTTGATCACAACACTGCCCGGAGACGCTAAGTACTCTATGGCCGAGACATCTACAGATATGGTGTGGCTTGTTGTCACATTTCCCGACGGGTCGGCGACCCCGGTGATTTGCAGTTCGTCACCAGCCTCGATCGACTTGGTCGAATGAATAAGGAGCGAGTCTGTGTAGGGTCGCTTCAGGCAATCTGCGGAGGTGGGCGGTTGCTCGACCGGTAGGAGCCGGTAGGCATCGAGGCGACAGGCTTCCGCATCAGCCAAGGGCTCATCAAACCGGACGGCGATAGAGTTCCTGTCCACGGCGGTCGCCTCGATGGCCGACGGAGGAATCGAATCGGAAGCGATCGCGCCGCGCACGAGGATGTCGTCGAACCAGTGGCTTTGACTTCTGCTTGCCGTGTGCTTGATCCAAAAGGTGAATACCTCCGACGTCTCCGAGAAATTGGCCGGTCCCTGGTGGGTCAGCACGGGGATGTTGTCCACAAAGGCGGTCCATTGCCCGCCATAGTTTCGCTCGATCCTCAGGGAGACGTCGAGCGAGTCCTGCGCCAGCACGTCGGGGTCGCTGCTGCGGAGCAGTTGTCGGTCGGAGATTCCGCCGCGGAAAGAATAGAGTCTGATCGACCCATCATTGGATCCGAGTTGAAGGGCGTACCCGACCGACTCGTCGTCTTCGCTTTGAGGTCCCGACAGGATCAGGCGCGCATGGTTGAACGACGTAGGTTTACCGTCGCGATAGCCATAGGCCAGCTCCCATGTGCCGAATGTCTGGGTCGACTCGGTCCGTAAGACCAGCGTATCAGACTGTGCGAGGCCGTTTGCACGAAGTCGATAGCCGCTGCCGGTGTCCTCAAGAACGAACCGGTCGACGTCGCCGAACCAACGTGGGTTTGCTGATAGGTCTCCGTCGTCGAAGTCTTCCGCGAGCTGCGCAAGACAGGGCCTTGAGGCTGCGAGGAAGCCCAATACTGCAATAGCGACCGTGGATCTCATCGAAGTCGTGATGTCGCCACGACCTCGTGATCAATGCGCTATCGCACGGCGGCGGTCCGGATGGCTTCGTTCTTGAGGTGCTGCAGAAGCACGCATGCCATCAGCTGTGCTGCCGGTGCGAGCGACTCCTCGTCGATGTCGAAGCGGGAATCGTGGAGTGGGTGACTCGTGTCGGGTCCGGAGGCCGTGCCGACGCGAAGCAGCATACCCGGAATGTACTTCAGGTAGTGGGCGAAGTCTTCTGCACCCATGCTTGGCCGCGGCACTTTAATGATTGCCTGTTCTCCGTACAATTCAGCGACCGCGGCCGCGACACCCTTGACTAGTACGCGATCGTTGATCACTGGCGGCGCACCGTCCTCGTAGTCGACCGTGACGCCCGCCCCGTACATGTCGGCGATGCGGTGGCAAACGTTGATCAACTTTTCTTTCAGGAGCGATCGTTCTGACTCGTCGATGCAGCGTAGTGTACCACCGAACTCAACCTCGGAGGGAACCACATTGTAGGCATGACCCCCGATGAATCGGCAGATTGTGAGGACCGCGGTGTTGCGCGCATCCGAGACGCGGCCGACGAGCTGATACAGATGCGAAGCCATTTGCGTCGCCACCCAGACCGTGTCCACCGACTGATGCGGACGAGCCGAGTGTCCTGAGGTCTGTCCGAATACGCGAACGCGAAATCGGTCGGCCGCCGCTGTCGCTGGCCCGGCAATGAGTCCGTATTCCTTGACCTGTAGCGTCGGATCGACGTGAACGGCATACACGCCTGACATGCCGTCGAGCACGCCGTCTTCGATCATCACGGGGGCACCGCTCGGGATGCCTTCCTCGTTTGGCTGAAAGAAGACACGCACCGTTCCGTGAAGATGATTTCGTAGCGACTTGAGCAGAATAGCCACACCGATGCCTATCGAAGTGTGAGCATCGTGGCCACAGAGATGTGCCGCACCTTCCGCCGACGATTTGTACTCTACATCCTTTTGGTCGAAGGCCTCCAGAGCATCTATATCCGCTCGAAAACCCACTATCGGTCCGGGATGCTTGCCCTCCACATCCACATAGAGACCGGTCTTCGCGATCCGTACTACATCTGACAGCCCATGCATCTGAAGCATCTCGGCGATAAACTCGGAGGTCTTATGCTCCTCGAACCCGATTTCCGGGTTGCTATGCAGATGCCTTCGGATAGATCGGAGCAAATCCGTCAGATCCTGATGGACTTCAAAGAGATCCTCCAGCTCACGTTCGCTGGCGATTCCGTTCGATCGCCGGTCAATTCGTGTTCGTTCCGCTTCAGTCATAAAAAAGCCCCGCTGGTATTAGCAGGGTTCCATGCAAATTCAGGTCCAATGTGGGAATAGCTTATGGAATCGTGCAACCATCAGGTTTGCCTCTGCCAGGACGGCCGACTTTTCCTCGGTAGTGGTGGAATACTTGTCCGAAAGACGTTCAATTTCGTGGACGAACTCGTCCCCGGTCAGTGTCGCAAGGTGCCAGTAGTCTTGCGCCCGTGCCATCATCTCGGACAGCAAGTCCGGGTTCTCATCGATAGAGGGGTCGTCGAGTAGAGGGCTCGCGAACGCAGCGAGGGCTTCCGGTGACTCGACGGGATGGTCACCGTGCGCTTGGCCGTTCGTGGACGGATCGGAATGATGCGGGTTGTGATTCCCTTCCTGCGTCGACCTGCCATTGAGTGCAGCGACGAGATCGTCGAACGAAGCCCGGCCGTTCCTGGAGCGGCGCACAACCACTGGGAGCGACTCCCAGTTGCTGGACAGCTGTTCGAGAAGTGCCGACATGGCGGCCATTTCCTCAATCGAGCAGTCTTGTCCGAAAAGAACGGACTGCAGCCGGCGAGTCTGTTCCCAATCCCTCTGACCGCCCGACTCGAAAAAGGCCCACATCAGGCGGGCCGTTTCTAGTGCCGCAACCTGGTCATCGACCTGTTCGGCGTCGAGCGAGGTGCTGTTTTCGGCGGCATCAAATCCAAACAGGTGGAAGATCGGTCTTGCAAAATGGCACAACGTGTCGAAATCGATACCGGCCTCGCCGCACCGGAACGATTCCAACGACTCCCATGAGTCGTCGCGGCTCGAACTTTCTTGCATAGTAGCGGTGTGTCTGTGAGCTACCCTGTGCGATACATTAACGATTCAGAAGTCGCAGATAGCTTTCACGGCGCCTTTTGTTTCGCATCAACCGTTGGTTTCGCGCGAATATCTCAAGCATCTTCGGCACTATCGCGTGGCTCACTTCCGCACGGCCTGAAAGGGGGATGAGCCGAACGTCAACTAAGACCAGATCGTTTCCTGAGCACCCATTCAGCCGTAAGCAGCAGAATGACGACGATGGCGAAGGGAAATTGCCGCCACAACTCCGTCTCGGTGCGTGCTACCGACGAGCGCACGGCGAATGAGTTCTGCTTCGCGAGCAGCGCGGGCAATTCGGCTATGGAGGCGGGGTCAATGCTTTGGCCTCCCGACCGGTAGGCAATCTGGCGCATGAGCACCGGATCCGCCGACGTGTTTCGGAACTCCAGTGTGAGGTTGCCGATCGCAAACGTGCCGGAATCGCCACCGAGTTCTGCACCATTTCGCGACGCAGAGGCACGATACCTGTAGGATCCCTCGCCGAGCGGCCGAACGTCAAGGTTGTAGCGGCCACTGCCGATCGGTTTCATCGTGTGGCGGAAGTCGTTTCCATCGGGGGAGGTGATCGTAACGCTGACTGTCGCGTCGTCGATAGGATTCAGGCTTTCGTCATAAACCTGGCCAGTAAATTCGATTTGTTCGTCACCGGCGAACTGGTCGCGTATGCTTCGAACACGCACGGGCCGGTCGTCCCTGGTTGCGGATAGCCACTGCGTGAGATTTGCGAGGAGCGTCGGCCAGTAGTCGTCGTACCGGGACAAGTCCTGCGGGAGGTTGTTTAGCCGCCAGTGACCGGCGCCGAGTATGGCAGCCGCCCGATAGTCGCCTGTGCGTCGGGTCACAATCGCTGGGTCGGACAGATCGATTCCGCGGACGCGAGTAGTGGCCAGGACGGAGACGTCCGGCGCCGTTTCCCAACTGCTCTCGTTTATCGCCAGGGGAGGCAGCTGCTGCAGCGCCTCGTCGTCTGCGAGACCGTCGAAAACGGGATGTCGTCGACCGGCCTGCGTAAGGACGAAACTTGCGTCGAAGAAGCCGCGGCGGGCCGATGAATTGACCGCACCAACGAGCGAAGCGATGTGTTCTCGGTAAAGCCGCAGGTCTGTCGCGCGGGTGAGCGTGAAGAGGATCGGCAGGCCGCCTTGGACGGCTCGAGAGATGTTCGCCAGATGCGCGGAGCTCGCGCCAGCCGCGGGGTAGCCTACCAGAACGAGCAGGTCGAAGTCCGACAGGTCCCCAGGAAACGGTTGTCCGTAGAACTCGGTCCCGGAACGTTGCACGATGCGCGTGACCTCTGTTTCATCTCCGTCCGAAAGCGTCTGATAGAGAGAGGATACATCCGGATCCGGCGCCCCGCCGACGAGCAGGATCTTTCGGCGGCTGTCCAAAACCCGTATGGCTGTGGAGGCGACATTATTGCGGGTCGTGATCTCGCCATCGAGCGGCAACACTCGCGCCTCTACCGTGAAGAGTCCGGGGGAAGAGGGGACGAACGACAACTCGATGGTGCGCTCGACGCGGTCCGGCGGCAGGTCGACCGGTGTGCTGTCGACGACCTCTCCATTCACTGAAAGGCGGACCGATGAACGCCGACCGTCAAAGCCGACTGCCTCGACGCCGATTTGTACCGGCACCTCCGTGCCGGAGTAAGTAAGCTCGTTCGTGTTGATTGCGGCGATGCGAATGTCTCGGCGTTCCGTGGTATCGCCAAGGGCAACCGTATAGATGGGCACCGGAGATCGGTCGGCAGCGTGGATCGGATTGCGACCCGCCGTAAATCGGCCATCGGAAATAAGAAGAAGGCCTGCTAGGTTGCCATCTGCATAGCTCTCGATCGTTCGCTCGATCGAAGTGGCTATGTCGGTTCGCTGCCCATCGAACGTGATGCCGTCGAGCGAGTCGGACACCACTGGCCGGACCTCGGCATCGAAAGCCAGAAAGTGGACTTCACCGTCAAGTTCTTGCGCGGCGATTTCTGAAGCGATTCGCTGTGCTTCGGCCATAGCTGTCGAGTCCGCGTCCGGTGTGACAACACCGATGCTCTGGCTCGCGTCGATCAGCACGGCGAGGACCGGGGGGATCCTCGACTCAATGAGCCGTGAGAGGATCGGGCGCGCGAGCAAGAAGAGAATAATTGTGAGCGCCACAAACCGAAGGGACGTCAGGACAAACTTCCGGCCAGCCGACAGTTTGGGGGTCGTGCGCCGGTACATCCAGAAGGAGATCGCGGCCGCTGCGAGGGCGGACGCGACGAACAACAGCGTGGAATGACCGAGCGATAGTTCCATCTTATGGGGAAGAGCGGACGGCTAGCGCCGCACAAGGCGACCTGTGACCATGTCCAAACCGACCGAGAGCCGGTAAAGGTAAACGCCGGAGGCGAGGTCTTGAGTATGCCAGGCAATCCTGTTTGCCCCGTCATCAAGTTTGCCTGCGAACGGAGCGGCCACCTCGCGGCCGAGGACGTCGTATATCCGTAATTCGGCATGCGGGACCGGACCGGACGATGATAGCTGGAAGTTGACGCTGCTGGTAAACGGATTGGGATAGGCTACTAC
>JAHHLP010000428.1 GCA_018679295.1 Rhodothermia bacterium | reverse complement strand
GCGTCATGCCGGTCGGGTTGAGCGCGTCCACGGCTCCAGCAACGGTGGTCACATCGACCGACCCCATCGGAATCAACAGCTCGATGTCTGCGCAGTCGCCTTTCTCCCGATGTCCATATGCGATGAGGCCTAACTCAGCGTGTGTCGATACGTTGCCTGCGAGGTCCTTGATCACCTCTTGCGCCGCAGAGATCTTGTACTGGTCTCCAATCTTCCCCCACATGGAGCCCGATGCATCCAGAATAAGCATGATGTCGGGTGCCGGCAGCGGCTGATCCGAGCCTGTGTCCTGCGCAGCGGCAGTGACGATGCAAAGTGATAGAGCCGCGATGCTAGTGGCGTGGCGGAGTGTGCGCCGCAAAGTGTGAGGTAAACTCATTGCTTCGAACGATCGGTGTGAGGAACTGCCGAGTTGAAGATTCTTGTATGAGGCGCGGCAGATCAGGACCCTAATCGTACTGAATCCCGGGCAGAATTCGTAGGTAAAGATCGGATTATCCAAGTGTCCACTTTCTCCAAGCGCACAACTTGTCTCAACTGCCGCGCGGGAGGATATCAAAGCAGACACTGGCGATGCGCTCGTCGGTACAACTCCACAGTCGCAAATCCACGTCTGCCGCAACAGCGGACTGACACCTGCGTATCGATCCGCAGACGACGCCGACGGGCAACAGAACCCGAAGGCTGGTCGCCGCACAGGCGCCCTCCACCACAACCAGCCTTGTCCTCTTCGCATGATCCGCACGACCTACATACTAGTCTCGACCGCAGCGATGCTCCTCGTCGCCGCGATCAGCACCCCGTCCGTCGCGCAATCCGACTACAACGGCCACGCCGCCGCGATCGAGGCGGCCGTACCGGGCTACCTCGAAAATTTCCTGGTGCCGGGCGCGGCCGTCGCCCTCATCGAGGGCGGCGAGATCGTGTACGAGAAGGGCTTCGGCATGGCGGACATCGCGGAAGGGAAGAGGGTTACACCATCGACCGGCTTCAACATCGGGTCGATCTCAAAGACGGTCGCCGCCTGGGGGGTGATGCGACTCGTCGAGGAGGGACGCATCGAACTCGACGCGCCCGTCCAACGCTATCTCACCCGCTGGCAATTGCCGGAATCCGAGTACGACGCGACGGGGGTCACGGTGCGTCGGCTCCTAAGCCATACGGCGGGGCTGTCGCTCCATGGCTACCCGGGCTTCGGGCCGGACGATGAGCTTCCAACCATCGAAGCCTCTCTGTCGGGCGACACGAATGGCAGCGATGACGTTCGCCTAATCATGGAGCCGGGGTCGCAGTGGAGGTACTCCGGGGGCGGCTACACGATGCTTCAGCTGCTTGTTGAGGAGGTCACCGGCAGATCATTCGCTGACTACTTGTTGGATGCGGTTCTTCAGCCGCTCGGAATGACGCGCAGCAACTATACGCTCACGCCCGAGATACTCGCCGGTTCGGCGGAGGCGTACGATGAGTTCGGCGAGCCGACACCCAATCCGCGCTTCACGGCCCAGGCCGCAGCGGGGTTGCACACCACCGTGCACGATCTCGCGATCTTCGCCGCGGCCGGACTAAGCCAAGGCCGTGGACATGATCCGGGACGCGGCGTCCTCAAGCCTGAGACCGTCAAGCTCATGATGACGCCTGCTCCTGCATCCGACAGCTCCTACGGCCTCGGCTATGGGGTAAGTTGGTTCGAAGACGGCAAAGCGGTGGCGGGGCATGGCGGAGCAAACAGGGGATGGCACGCGAACTTTCAGATCGTGCCGGAAACCGGCAATGGCATCGCCATCGTCACGAACGGTTCGAACGGATGGAGCGTACACCGGCAGATCTACTGCGACTGGGTCGGCTTGCAGACGGGACGCCGTCCAAAGTGCCCGGTGTCCATTCGATTTCCCATCGTCTCGAAGCTGCATGCTGAAGGTGTAGATGCCGCCGTGCAACACTACAAAGACTTGAAGGCAAAAGATTTCGACAGCTACAACTGGAACGAGTGGGCGCTTAACGGAATCGGCTACCTGCTCCTTGGCAGAGAACGCCCGGAAGACGCGCTGGAGATCTTCAAGCTGAACGTGGCTGAGTATCCGGAGGCGTGGAACCCGTACGACAGCCTCGGCGAGGCGTACCTCGCAATCGGCAACGAGGAGCTTGCAATCGCGAACTATGAGAAGTCGCTCGAGCTTAATCCCGAAAACGAGAACGCCGCTGCCGTCCTGAAGAGGCTTCGCGGCGAATAGGAACGCGCGTACGCATTATCTTTAGCCCAGCGTCCCGACGTTAGCGCGTTAACGGGCTCGACCGTCCCGCCCGCAATCTCCTCTAATCGACCACTGCGATTCGACGCGGTGGCGCGTGGCATTCCGCATGAAGCCCGGCCAGACCATTTCGCACTTCAAGATCATCGAGGAACTCGGCGGCGGCGGAATGGGCGTCGTTTACGTAGCCGAGGACACCGATCTCGATCGGCGGGTGGCGCTGAAGTTTCTCTCGCCACAGCTGAGTCGCGACGCCGACGCGAAGGAGCGTTTCATCCGTGAGGCCAAGTCGGCGTCGGCCCTCAACCACCCCAATGTGTGCACGATCTACGAGATCGCAGAGACGGACGACGGGCAACTGTACATTGCGATGGCTCTCTATGAGGGGGAGACGCTCGCCGAACGGCTCAAACGGGGACCGTTGCCGTCCGAGCAAGCTGCGGATATCGCCGCCCAGATTGCCGACGGTCTTGAGCGCGCCCACCGCCAGGGAATCGTACACCGGGACATCAAGCCGGCCAACATCATCCTGACCGACGACGAGCGCGTCATCATCCTCGACTTCGGGCTCGCCAAACTCGTCGGCGAGGCGGACATCACCGCGGCGGGCAGCACGGTCGGGACGGCGAATTACATGTCGCCCGAGCAGGCCCGAGGGGAACCGGCGGACGCGCGGACCGACGTGTGGTCGCTCGGCGTCGTGCTGTACGAAATGCTCGCGGGCCGGCGACCCTTCGACGCGGACTACGACCAGGCCATCATCTACGCGATTCTGAACGAAGAGCACTCGCCGATTGCCGGTGTCGAGGCGCTTCCCGAGGAACTCGTAACAGCAGTAGACCGGGCGCTGAAGAAGAACCCTCAAGAGCGCTTCCAGTCGGTCGCGGAGATGCGCGAAATGCTAGTCCCGCAAGCCCCGCAGGCCTCCGGCCCGTCGCTGCTTCGTCGCCCTGCTGTTCTTGTGTCGATACTCGTGGCGGTTATTGCGCTCGCGGCGGTCGCCATCATCAGCCGCAACAAATCGCAGCAGGAGCGATGGGTCCGCGAAGAGGCATTGCCGGAGATCGGTCGGCTGATCGATGCGGAGGAATGGGATGCCGCCTACCAGATCGCGGAAGAGGTTGAGGCCATCACGCCCGACGATCCCAACCTCGAGCGACTCTGGCCGCGCATGTCTCGGTTCACAACGATCCGCTCGGAGCCTCCCGGCGCCCGCGTCTACCGGACAAATCACGAAAAGGCGGACACGAACTGGACGTTGATCGGCGTCACCCCTATCGACTCCATTCGTCATCCTTTCGGGCTCTGGCGATTCCGCCTGGAGAAGGAAGGCTTTCATCCTTCCACGAGATTCGTGTACTCGGGGCTGATCGACGGCACTACGTTCGTCCTCAATCCGGACTCCGTCGATGCGAGGACGGTACCTATCGCTGGAGGAGAGACCGCTATTGAACTGCCGGGACTCGACCACATCCGCATACAAGACCTCGGTTCATTTCGCATCGGGAAGTATGAGGTAACCAACGCCGAGTACAAGCGCTTCGTGGATGCGGGCGGTTACGCCGACGAGCGCTATTGGAAACACCCGTTTGTTCGCAGTGGACGGACGATTCCCTTTGGCGAGGCCGTCGCCTCCTTTACGGATCGATCGGGCAGGCCCGGTCCGGCAACCTGGCTTGTCGGCGACTATCCGGATGGACAGGAGGACTTTCCCGTCTCTGGAGTGAGCTGGTACGAGGCCGCGGCCTACGCCGAGTTTGTGGGCCGGAAGCTGCCGACCGTCTACCACTGGAGCAAGGCGGCGCAAACTACGTTCAGCGACGTCGTTGTTGTCAGAAGCAACCTGGGAGCAGAAGGACCGGTTGCAGTCGGGTCGCTCAACGCCATCACCGCCGTGGGCGTCCATGACATGGCCGGCAACGTGCGGGAGTGGTGCGTCAACGAAGGATCGAACGGACAGCGGTTTATCCTCGGTGGGGGCTGGAACGATCCTGCGTACGCATTCAACGACGCCTACGCGCAGGATCCCTTCGACAGATCGCCGACCAATGGTATTCGTCTCGTCGAAACCGTCGACCAAGGTGCCGACGATGCGCTGGCC
>JAHHLP010000396.1 GCA_018679295.1 Rhodothermia bacterium | reverse complement strand
GCAGCCGATACCTTCGTTGCTTCCTCTGCCCGGGAATGATGTTGGGCGGGGCGGAAGAGTTCTTTTCATCGCATTTCAGTTTGCTCCTGAATCGAGCAAGGCCATCCGTCCTTCTTACGGGTGGAGTTGACAGGGCTCGGTCGGCGTCTTGGCGCAGGCCCGCGTACCCGCACGATCCGTGCGGCGCCCTGCACATACCGGTCCTATCTGCGCGGGCAGGGCCAGAGACCAATCTCTGGCCGATATAATGAAAACACCGCGCCTCCTCTCACTTTCGACACTGTCCTTCATTCTCGTCGCAGTCGCCTTTACCGGCTGCACCGATTCGTCGTTTACTGAGACGACCACGAATTCGGCCGACCACGAAAGCGTCAGCCCCTACGCAAAGCTTCGGCACGATCACCTGCTGAAAGCCAAATTCCTTTCCCGGCACAAAGTCCTTGAGCGATACGAGGAGCTGGCCGCGTCCAACGACTTCGTGCTGGGCATGAACAAAATTCTCGAGCGCTATAAGGTGCTGGAGCGCTACGACAGCTATCCGGGCGTCACGATCAAGAAAAGCTATGAAAGATCCATTGACGGCTTCGCCGTGAAGGTCGATGGCGTTCTGATGACAATCGAACAGTTCCTTGCTCTCGTGGAAGCCGACCCGGACATCGAGTGGATCGAGCCGGACATGAAATTCCCTGGCAACCGAACCAGCGGTGTTCTCGCGGAGAACTCATCGTCGCAGCAGATGCCTAGCAACATCGACCACATTGACGCCGATTTGAGCTGGACGCTCGCCGGCGACGGTACGGGCGCGGTTACCGGCGTGCAGGTCTACGTGATGGACACGGGCATTTCGCACAGCGACTTGAACGTTGTAGAGGTGGTCAACTTCGCGGACGACGAGCTGGCCGAAGGCCCCGTCTGGGAGCATGGGACCCACATTGCAGGAACGATCGCTGCGATCGACGATGGGGACGGCGTTGTCGGCGTCGCCCCGGGAGCCAGCATTCACAGCCTCCGTGTGCTCAATAATTCGGGTGAAGCAGAAATGTCTGCAGCCATTGCGGCGGTCGAGTATGTAACGCTTCAAAAAGAAGCTAATCCTTCCACGCCCATGGTTGTCAACATCTCCTTCGGCGCGGACGTCGGCACGTGGGAGTACAACGCTCTCGATCAGGCAATTGCGGAGTCGATTGCGCAAGGAGTTACTTATGTGATTGCCGCTGGAAACGATGGCATCGACGCGACGACCGTAACTCCGGCGCACGTTTACGAGGCGATCACGGTTGCCGCTTACGAACACGACCGGTCAACCTTTGCGAGTTTCTCGAACTACGGAACGGCTATCGACATACTCGCCCCGGGCCACAACATCACGAGTATTGCTTACGGCTCGACCGGCAACCTGAAGATGAGCGGCACGTCGATGGCGGCTCCGCACATCACAGGTGCCGCGGCTCTGTATCTCGCGAAATACCCCAGCGCGACTCCTGCTCAGGTCGTAGGTGCCATCTACATGGCTTCAAAGAACGAGTTGAGGAGAGCACCCGCTGGTACGACCAAGTGGCGCATCGCCCTCGACCTGGAGCCGTTCGGATGGGACTACTTCAACAATGCCGGTGGTAACGACGGCGGGACCACTGATGACGGGGGCAAAGGCGGCAAAGGCGGCGGCAAGAACAAATAGTGGCGGAATAACACGGCGACGACCTGAAGCAAGACCCGGGGCCACGCTCCGGGTCTTGTCTATTTGACGTTTTCCGGACCACCCGCCGGGCTTGCGGTGGCACGATCCCAGGCGCTGGCCTGCCAGCTATGTGCGTCGCGTGGGACTATATCTCCCCGACTCGCGTACAATCATCCCCTTCACCCAAATCGCTCGGACATGAATCCCCCGGCTCATCCCTCTCGCGTCCGCGTGGCTGCAGCCCAATACTATGTCCGGCCCATCAGCAGCTTCAACCAGTTTGCAGAACAGGTATCAGCAGTGGTTGAGTTGGTGGCCGGCTACAATTGCCGTCTGCTGGTCCTGCCCGAGTATTTCACGATGCAGCTCATCACACTGCATGACATCCGGCGCCCCATTGCTGAGCAGGTACGCGACGTGGCCACATATCGAGAACGGTTTGTTGAGATGATGAGCGGGCTCGCGCGACTCAATGGCCTGTACATTGTCGCCGGGACCATCCCGGCAATAGACGACGGTGACGAGCGCGTCTTCAACGACTCCTATCTATTCGCCCCGTCCGGCCGGTATGCAGTGCAGGGCAAGCTGCACATGACGCGCTTCGAGAAGGATGACTGGAAGGTGTCCTCCCGCAACAAGCTGAAGGTGTTCGAAACGGACTTCGGCCGCCTCGCGATCGCTATCTGCTACGATGTGGAGTTCCCGGAGATCGCGCGCGCCGCAGCCTTCGAGGGGGTGCATCTTCTCGCCGTCCCTAGCAATACGGACGACCGGAAAGGGTTTCTTCGCGTCCGATACTGTGCGCACGCTCGTACGATCGAAAACCAGCTGTACGTACTGCACAGCCCGACGGTCGGTTCAATACCGCGCGTCGCCGACATGATGCTCAACTACGGGCAGGCCTCGATCCTTACGCCATCGGACTACCCTTTCTCTCGAGATGGTATTCTGGCTGAGGGCGTCATGAACCAGGAAGATATCATCATCGGTGAGCTGAATCTGGAAACCATCGAGGAAAGCCGCACGTTCGGCACCGTTCTTCCGCTCAACGACAGCCGCCACACTCGCGAACTAATCGAAACCGTCGAAGTGGTTTCACTATAATTCTACCGAGCATGGGCAATATCGTCGTCCGAAATACGAAAGCAAGCGACTTCGATGGTATAACGCGTCTGAGTCGGACCGTTTACCCTGACTCCGCTCCGTGGACGGCACCTTACCTCGCGTCGCATCTCGAAAGGTTTCCCCGTGGTCAGTTTGTTGCGGTCGATTCCGACACAGGGGCGGTTGTCGGCATGGCGGCCAGTCTCATCCTTAGCTGGGAGGATTACGGTCACATCGAGAGTTATGGCGACTTCACCGATGGCGGACTGTTCACCAACCACGACCCGGCGGGGCGGACCCTCTACGGCGCCGAGGTTATGGTCGATCCTGGTCAGCGCAGGCGCGGCATCGGCTCCAAGATATATGCTGCCAGGCGAACGCTTGTGCGGGACCTTGGTCTGTTGCGCATCCGCGCAGGTGCACGGATTCCAGACTATCATCGCTGTGAGCGCACGATGACAGCCGAGGAATACGTCATCAAAGTCATTCACGGAGAGCTATCTGACCCAACGCTCACCTTTCAGTTGCGTCAGGGCTTCGACGTGCTGGACGTCGTGAGCGACTACTTCAGCAATGACGCCAGAAGCCGCGACTATGCCGCATTCATCGAGTGGATAAACTCCGATGTGGCCGCGCCGGCAGACTATGCGGGCCGCAACCCGATATTCAGGCGCGATCGAGCGGGCGTGTAGGCGGCGGTAGGTGGATGCGAAGCCCGGCGCGCGGCGACAACAGACCTGCATTTTGCCCAACGGGCTAGCGATTCGATCTGACGCCGCATCTCGCACCAATCGCCAGCGGAGACCACCAACCCCGCCGGCCGTGTTGGGGTCACGGGCGGAAGCACTCCGCGGCCTACGGCCTGTGGATCCCCGATGGGGACTCGGGGATGACACACTGGCTCGGGGATGATCTGACGCCCCATCCTACACGAATCGCCAGCGAAGACGAGCCCCGCCGGCGATTGCTGAGGTGACGGGCGGAATCGAACCGCCGTACAAGGTTTTGCAGACCTTTGCCTAACCACTCGGCCACGTCACCTGGTCGAGTTAAACCATTCACCGGGTTCGACCTCTAAAAGGTATGGCTTCCTAGCCCCAACGTCACGCCCCTTTCTGGTACGCCAGGCAGGATTCGAACCTGCGACCTACGGATTAGAAGTCCGTTGCTCTATCCAACTGAGCTACTGGCGCGTGAGTAGCCGAATCGCAGGTCGTTGTCGGGGTGGCAGGATTCGAACCTGCGGCCTTCTGCTCCCAAAGCAGACGCGCTAACCGGGCTGCGCCACACCCCGAGCCGGCGTTCAACGCCGCTTATTCACATCTGTCAGGACCGCGCGGCCTTGATCTCTTCCTTCACGCGGTCGGCCTCTACGATTCGCTGCTGAAAGCTGTAGTGGCCGTTCTCCTTCTTCGTCGCGACGATGATCTTGGCCATCTTCTTCGCCTCCGCCCGGTTCTTTCGAACCTTGTCACCGAATGTCTGCTTTTTTGCCATTCCAATAATCTCCCGCCAAGCGACGTAGGCCGCGTCGACTGTTACTTGATTTCGCGGTGCAGCGTGTGCTTCCGCAGGGTCGGATTGTACTTCTTCAGTTCCATTCTTCCCTGCGTGTTACGCCGGTTCTTGGTGGTCGAATACCTCGACGTTCCCGGAGCCTCTGTACACTCCAGAATGACCTGAATTCTCTGGTCTTTACCCTTGGCCATCGTATCGCCTGAATGTGTCTGTCACGGACAGGTTGTTAGATTTTGACGCCGTTCTTCCGCGCCTCGTCCAGTACCGCCTTGATGCCCTTCTTGTTGATCGTCTTCAACGTCTTCGTGGACACCCTGAGCGTCACCCAGCGGTCTTCCTCAGGCACATAGAATCGCTTCTTCTGCAGATTGAGTTCGAACCTGCGCTTTGCTTTGTTATGAGCATGGGACACGTGAAATCCCGTTCGCGGGCCCCTGCCGGTAATATCGTCTTTTCGTGCCATGATTCTCTATCAAAAAAGAAGCGGTCGCGTTTGTGCTCACCGCTGATCGTGACCCTCGCATGCACTTTAAAGGAAGGCCATAGCATAGAAAGATACGATGCCATCGCCCCCACCGCAAAGCGGCTAACGCCTGAAGCGCCTGTCGGTGCTTGGAATTATCGGTGAAGTGCGGGCCGGCAGGCTAGTCCCGCACGGCCCCGTTGCCGGATCGCTCCGCATGGAACACCTGCACTCCCTCGTCGCCTGAGGGCCCGAGAAAATCCAGAAGCGTATCCCCCCGAAGCCCCAGTCGCAGCGTTTCCAGGGGAATGATCTCCTCAGGCAGGATGTTTCCGAGATTGACGTTTGACCCCAGATGACGGATGAACCACACCTGCTGCGCCTTCCTCGGCGCCTCAAAGATGACCCGCTCCGCACCCACCATGTCAACGATCTCGTCTACCAGCCCCTCGCGAACCTCGCCACTGGGGCGATAGAGTCCCACGGTTCCGCTCTCACGCGCTTCACAGATAACGTATTGGCTCCCGGCGTCGAACTCCGCGCGAATCTGCTCGACCCACTTGTAAGGGGGCATGATATGCTCTCTATCCTTCGAGCCCACCTCGCTCAGAACCGTCAGATGCTCTGACAGGCTGGATATTATGGCGAGCTTCTGTTGGAATTCGATCTCTATCGATCCATCCGACACCTCAACCCACTCCATTTCAAGGCCGCGCAAAATGTCCACGTAGTCCACTACGCGGTCGCGCAGATAGAAAGCCTCAAACATCGTCCCGCCAAAGAAAACGGGGATCGCGGCCGCCTGATACGCCGCGATCTTTTCTTCCAGGCGGGGCGTGATGGCAGCAGTGCCCCAACCAAGCTTGACGACGTCAATGAAATCGGACGCGGCGTCGAGGACGTCCTCGACCTGACGAGTCGAGAGTCCCTTGTCAAGCATCAAGGTCAGCCCGGACGTTCGCGGCTTGAGGGGTCGCTCAGGAGTCCCGAGTTGTGTGAAATGCGGGTGGATCATGGGTTCTACCGTTCTTACCACCCGAATCTACACCCTCCTTTCGCGGAGAGGCAAAAATGCATCGCTTCAACCTCGGACATCCACTACCGTGTCGAGACCTTCCGCGGCGCGCGATCAGGCCTCTCGGCGCGTCGACCAACCCATCGGGAGATACAGCGGACAGCTGCCAACGGCGCTCGTCAAAACGAAGACAACCGCGACGATCCCGAGGATCAGGGCCGCAGCACCGGTAATCTGACCGGCCAGGTAGAGGACCAGCACGAGGACTGCCGCGCCAACGCGGAGGACGCGATCAACGGTACCCATGTTCTTTTTCATGGCTTCAAAGATCAAATGGTGTGTAGGTAGCAGGGAGACCGGAAATCGGTCTGCGTACGTTGCCATAAGCTCGCACCTCACGGGGCCGCCTTTCAGTGACATTGGTCACATAACTCATGACATGACCTTGTCGGGGCCCCCTCCCGTCGCTCAAGAGCATTCGGACGTGAATCCACGAAGCCGCTTGGGGTCCAGGAGCTTGACCTGTCCGCGGGACAGGGCGACAAACCCTGCCTTCTCAAGGTCTTTCAGCACGCGGCTGACGACTTCTCTCGAACTGCCGAGGTCGTCTGCAATGCGCTCATGGGTTGTTCGAACACGATTGTGGTCTCCCGCCGCGTGCAACAGATGGCTGATGATGCGCGCGTCCAGTCGCTGAAATGCGACCTCCTCAACCACCTCAATCACGCTGACCAGCCTTCCTGATACCAGCCGGAAGACGAACTGCTGCCACTCGGGAAACCGCGCCACCCAACTGCGAAAATCTGCTGCCCCCAGGAGTGCAACAGACATGTCGGTCTCGGCGACGGCGTATGCGGGAAACTCGCTCCGCCCTACAATGCACGAGGCGGTCAGGACGCACCCTTCTCCGGACCGAATCCGGTACAGGGTAATCTCGCGCCCCGACGATCCAGTCTTGTAGACGCGTGCAACCCCCTCCAGAACGACGGCGAACGTGCTGCACATGTCGCCCTCCATACTGATGAAAGACCCGGCGTTCAAGCCGGCTGGGCGGGCGGTCGCAAAGAACTCGTCGAAAAGCGCTCTGCCTTCGGTGCCTAGAAACGGAAGAGCATCGAGTACGCGTTCCTGAAACGACTTGGTCTCCATGTCAATCAATGCTTATCTGTTTTCGGCCCGTTACATAATCGCATTTCATTCACCACGACTTGCGTCAACCGTCGATGTGCACTGCCTCGGCCGGCTCGACGGCGGCGGCGCGGCGGGCCGGGTACAGTGAGGCCGCAACGCAAAGCATCAGTCCGATCACTGACACGACCGCAACGTCGACGAAGCGGACGGCAACCGGGTATGCGCTCAGCAAAAACGAGTCCGCCCCAACAAGTGGGACGAGCTCGAAGTGCTTCTGAAGGTAGGCCAGGCCAAGCCCGACGACCAGCCCAACACCCGTTCCGATGAGTCCAATAAGCAGACCCTCGATACGAAAAATTCTGCCGATGTCTGCCTTGGCCATCCCCATTGCCTGAAGCACGCCGATGTCGCGACGTTTTTCGATCACGACCATCGTGATGGACGCGGCGATGTTAAACGCCGCGACGACGATGATCAGTGCAAGAATCAAGGTTGCCGCCCACTTCTCGAGCTTCATAACGCCGTACAATGACTCCTGCAGGTCGTACCAGGTCCGAACCCGATATCGAGATGGAAGCGCGCTCGCCAGCCGTGTCTTGATGGCCGCGGCTTGCTCGAGATCTGCGATCCTGAGCTCAACGCCCGACACCCGCCGCCCCAGCCGGAATATCCGTTGGGCTTCCTCGATGGATATGTAGACGCGGCTCTCATCGCTCACCGACTCGAGGTCGAAGACGCCCCGAACTTCGAACCGAGGGATGAGAAGGCCGCTGAACGGGTTGGTGATACTGCGCTCGAGCGATTGCGCGGAGAGCAGCCCGATGCGGCTGGCCTCCAATGCCGACGTTTCCGGAGTCAGCCCGAAACGCCGCGCAAGATCGCCGCCAATGACGATGCCGGGCAAGCCGCCCCGCCGGTCCATTTCGAAGGACCCGAAGCCCGAGGCCAAGCCCTCTGTTGATTCGAACACCTCGGGATCCACACCGCGCACCAACACGACCTTGCCCGCGTCCATCTGGTTTCCGGTCGAGACAAGTGCTTTTCCCTGGACGAACGATGAGGCACCTACGACACCGTCGATTTCCAAAGCCACTGCCGCCAATGAGTCCGGATTCCCTACGCCGCCACCCTCTGCGGACTCGATGCGAACATGTGGATCAACCGAAACAAGCAGGTCCCGCACGAAATCGAAGAACCCGTTCATGACAGACAGAACCACGATCAGGGCCGCCACGCCCACGGCAACACCCACCGTCGATATCGCCGTGATCGTCGAAATCAACGTCACGCGCTTCCGGCTGACGAGGTAGCGCCGGGCAATGAAGAAGCGGTAGTCCAATATCTCGGAAACGGCGATGAGCGTACGTGTTGACTGCCTACTCCGGAGAACCGGCCCGGTTCGTCTCGCTGAGCGCGCGTGCGCCTGACGAGTGTGTGCCGAACCAGTGCGTCAAATATCGACGTCCGTTCCTGGTGCTCAGCCAGAAAGGAGGCAATTTCGGACTTTCGACTCTCATATAAGATTCACGCTTGAGACAGGGAAGATCTGCCGTCGTTTTCTTAATTATTGACGCACCTGAAACCCAACAAACGGGCCCCTACGGGTTTTGTCATGCTAAGAACCAAACTTCCCCTGCTGGCTCTCGCGTTGTCCGCCTTTGTCATCACTTCGTGCGGTCCCGCCCAGCAGGCCGATACTGCGTCCGCCCCGGCTGCCAAACAGGGCCAGGCGTACGTCGTAGATGAAACATCGAAACCGAACATCCTCCAAATAGCGGCCGGTTCCGATGACCACACGACACTGGTAGCAGCCGTTGAGGCCGCCGAGCTGGAAAA
>JAHHLP010000394.1 GCA_018679295.1 Rhodothermia bacterium | reverse complement strand
ACTCGAGGCGCTCGTCGATCGGGAATAGGAGCGCTGTCACAGATCCTCCAAAGGTGACAGCATCCTTGGACGGCACCCCCCGGGCGAGTAGGCCGTGAGGGATGGTTTACAGAATCTCGACCAGCTCGATGTCGAACGTAAGATCCTCGCCGGCCAGTGGATGATTGCCGTCCAGCGTCACATGACTGTCGGTGACTTCGGTGACGGTCGCGACTATCTGGTCATCTTCCGATCGGCCGACCGCGAAACGTTGCCCGACCTCAGGTTCGATATCCGCCGGAAACTGCGAGCGATCCACTCGGGCGATTTGATCAGGTCGAACCTCACCGTAAGCCTGTTCCGCCGGAATCACTACGGTCGTAGATCCGCCCTGATCCAAGCCGACAACGGCCGATTCGAATCCGGGAATGACCTGTTGCTCCCCGACCGTAAACTCGAGGGGGTCTGAACCTGACGAGGAATCGAATTGCTGTCCATCGGAAAGCCTTCCGGTGTAGTGTACGCGGATCGTGTCGCCGTTCTTTACAGTTGACATACAAATCTGAACGTTTTTGGAGTGATCGTTGGGTACAGACCAAAACGCCCCGTGTTGCATGTTCGCCGTAACGTCACAATTGGCTTCTCCCGACGTGACATCTCGACCTGAGGTTTGTCGATACTTGGCCGCGTATCAGAACTGTTCGATACATTATTTTGATGACTAAATTGTGTTGTGTCAGACCCATCGACTCTATTTGAAACGGTACCGGAATGAAGGATGCACACCCCGGTACATTCCCAGCCGGCGCAAGCGTCCCCTCAGGCCACGGTGGCTGGTTTGAGTTCCTGGTCGAGAACGTCCAGGACATTATCACCGTGATTGAGACGGACGGAACGATTCTCTACGAGAGTCCCTCAATAACGGAGAACCTCGGGTATACCCCGACAGAACTGATCGGGCAGAATGCGTTTTCGCTGATTCCGGAAGAGGAGCTCCCGGCGCTTATGGAGGTGTTCTCGAGTGCCGTGGCGAACCCGGATGAGCCCCCCAAACCGACGCGTTTTCGTTTTCGGCATGCCAACGGGACGTTCCGGTTCCTCGAGGCACGTGCGAAGGTGATCGTTTCTGAATCGGGCCAACCCGTCGTGGTTGTGACTTCGCGAGACGTTACGGATCGCGTGGAGGCGGAGGAGGCCCTTCGTCGCAGTGAGGAAAGACACCGTGCTCTTTTGGGTGCGATTCCGGATGCAATGGTCCGGATGTCCCGCGATGGCGATTACCTGGACGTCGCGATCCCGCATGGATACCGACCCGTACGTCCCGCAGCGTCCTTGATTGGACAGAACGTCCGCGACGTGTTTGCATCCGAAGTCGCCGAGCTTGCGATCAAGCAGTTGGAGCGGGCCATCGACACAGGCGAGACGACGCAATTCGAATACGAGATTCTTATCGACGGTCAGCTGATCACCCGAGAGGCCCGAATCGTGAAGTCGGGGGATCAAGAGGCGATATCGATACAACGCGACATCACCGAGCGAAAGAAAACAGAAAGCGCGTTGCGACAGAGCGAGGCCAGCTTCCGGGCTCTATTCGAGAATTCGCCGGATGCCATCTTTGTCGAGGACGCGGACGGCTTTGTGCTGGATGCCAATCCGGCGGCGGCCGCACTGCACGGAGTCAACTCGTCCGAACTCATCGGCAAGCATGTCGCGGAGCTGGTACCAGAAGACCTTCGTCGCGACGTAAAGACGACGTTCGCGGAACTGATCGGGAGCGCACCCACTAGCTTCGAGTCTGAAAGCCTGGGCCCGGGAGGAAAGCGGGTGCCCGTCGAGATAAGCGTGAACGCGTTTACATTTGCTGATCGGCCGGCACTGTTGCTTACGGTGCGCGATATCTCGCGTCGCAAGGAGGCTGAAGCCGAGATCGTCCGGCTCGAGAATTTCTACCGCACTATCCTGGATGAGCTGCCGGCCGATCTGGCGGTCCTCGATAGGGACGGTCGGATGATCTACCTGAACCCATCGAGTGTATCCGATCCCGAGCTTCGCTCATGGCTGATCGGACGGACGGGTCACGACTATTGTCGCCGCAGGGGTCTCGACACGGCGATAGCGGATCGGCGCGTGGCATTCATCCAAGAAGCAGCAGATAGCAAGGAGACGGTCAGCTTCGAGGAAAAGCTCGTCGACCGAAATGGCGACACGCGGCACATTCTTCGCCTGGCAAGTCCCATCGTTGAGCCGGATGGTTCAGTCCAGCGGATCATTGGTTACGGATTGGATGTGACGGAGCTCAAGAGAGCTCAATTCGCTTTGCGTGAGTCGGAGGCGCTCCTGAGGTCTGTCGTGAGCAGCATGCCCATGGTGGTCATTGCGACGGGACGGAATGGCACCGTCCGGCTCATGGAAGGACAGGGTCTGGAGCTCCTGGGCCTGGAGCCCGGATCGGGGTTTGGGCGGTACGTCAACGACGTTCTCTCGAAGCTCCCTGATGTTGCACTGGGATTTGAAGAGGCACTCGCGGGCAAGCCGCGTAACCGCCGCATCGAGGTAAACGGCTACACGTTTGAGTTTCGATACAGCCCGCTGCATCCGGCCGGCGATGACACCGAATTCTCGGGAGCGGTTGCGGTCGGTGCCGATATCACCGATATCACGCGCAGGAAACAGGCGATACGGGAATCGAGGGAGCAACTCCGAGACCTGGCAAATCACCTCGAGACGATCCGTGAGGAAGAACGAACGCGTATTGCGCGTGAGGTGCACGACGTTCTCGGACAGGCGATGACGGCACTTCGAATGGATGTGGCTTCACTGGCGCGGGGCCTCGAACCGAAGCAAGAAGAACTGCGGTCTCGAACCGATGCAATGGGCAGACTCATCAAGGAGACAATCCGCAATGTCCGCCGCATCGCGACAGAACTTCGGCCCGGGGTGCTGGATGATCTGGGACTCGCTGCTGCCATACAGTGGCAGGCCCGCGAGTTCGAGAACCGAACGGAGATCGCGTGCATCGTTTCCGACGAGACGGACGAGATTCAACTCAACCTGGAGCAGTCGACGGCTGTCTTCAGGATATTCCAGGAGATACTAACGAATGTGGCACGCCATTCCCGTGCCAGCAGCGTAGAGGTCCGCATTAGGCAGGAAGATGGCTCGTTCGAGTTGCGAGCGACTGACGACGGCATTGGAATTCGGGAAGAGGACGTGTCTGGTCGATCGCTGGGGCTGCTCGGCATTCGGGAACGGGTCTCCGCGTGGGGAGGTAACGTAACGTTCAAGGGTAAGGAAGGTAAAGGCACTGTTGTCAGAGTCGTCATCCCGGTAGAGAATTCGGAATTATGATTCGAGTCGTCATAGCGGACGATCATGCGGTAGTCAGGCGCGGCTTATCGCAGATCATCAACGAGACGCAGGGAATGGAGGTGGTAGCTGAAGCCGGGGACGGCGGCGAGGCAATTGACCGTGTCCGGGATACGAATCTGGATGTCCTCGTACTGGACCTCAACATGCCGGGGCGAAGTGGCTTCGACGCGCTGAATCATCTTCAGGCTGAGCGTCCGGACCTTCCGGTCCTCGTTCTCTCCATGCATGCGGAAGATCAGTACGCAGTGCGCGTGCTGCGCGCTGGTGCGTCCGGATACCTCAGCAAGGAGAGCGCTCCCGAGGAACTTATTCGCGCGATCCGAAGGGT
>JAHHLP010000345.1 GCA_018679295.1 Rhodothermia bacterium | reverse complement strand
TGACCGCAGGCGGAGATCTCAGGGAATGCATCGAGAAGGTCGGATTGTAGCTGAAGCTTTTGGTCGGAGGTCCAAAAGTCGTCTCCATCCAGCATCGCGATATAATCGCCTCGGCATGCTGCGATTGATCTCACCAGGTTCCTCCGGCCCCCGAGGCGAGTCTCAGAAGGCAGCAATCTGATAATGGCAGGATATTGGCGCCGATAGCGAGCAATTCTGTCCAATGTCCCGTCCGAGCTGCCGTCATCGCCGACCACCAGCTCGAAGCCAAATGAGGTCGTCTGGTTCAAGACGCTCTCAATAGCATCACTCACAAAGTCGACCTGGTTATAGGTCCTGAGACAGACGCTTACTTTCGGTTCCACAAGTTCATGCGCTCCGCGTTTTGGAAGTCGGGTTCATATAACGTCCTTTTTGACGCGTTTCACGAACTGAGAGTTAGTCGAGATTGTCCGTGGGCGTCCATCTCAAGATTAGGCTCGCCAGAAGGTGCGGTCGCAAAACACACTACCGCTCGTTCCGTCACGCATGGTGTCGACATAGCGTAGTCGCGATCGTGACGACAGAGGTGATCGATCTCCTGGCCAATGGCCTGACGTGGAGGCCAGTCTCACCATGGCGTCGGCCCGCGACTCGCATCATCGACTTTGCGCCCTGGTCAAAAACTCGCTCGCAATCCGGCTTCGATTGCGAATCCGCGGATGTCTCCGACTCGGGCGAGCAGGCGAATCGGAAGCTCAATGTCCTCGTCCACCTCGAAAACCGCGCCTCCCCCAAAATCGACAACGGTCAGGCTGGTAAATGAGACGCTTTCGCCAGACAGCAGACGCAATTCGGAATTACTTCCAATGAATCTCACCCTTCCAAGTGCTTCGAGCGTGACGGTGTTTCTCAACTTACGGGAATACGATCCGCGGACCTCGCCCGTAGAAGGCGTCGTCCGCTCGTCGGATGCGATAGCCACGTTCGGCGAAGTGGTCCTAGACTGGTTTCGATAAATGCCGAGCAACCTAATTCTGTCTGGCCCGGACGCCCTTTGCCACTGTACGATGGCGACAATTTTGTTGCCGACCTGAACAAGCTCTGTTTCACCAAGCGTATCGGTGCCGTACGTTGTGAAGGTGAGGTCGGCGCTGAGATAAGTGGATGGAGAAAGACGTGAATCAAGACCCGCCGTCAACGCCAGTTCGTTACCAGGGCCAAACGAATCGTCGAGTGCCGCCAGTGGCGAATAGGTCCCCCGAAACACGTATGACGCGCCGAATCCTGCTACGACGTCGCCCGCTACCGGCATTGCGACGGCAACGGAGGGCGTGTACCTAAAGTCTTGGCCAAAGCCCGGTACGCGAAAGTCGTAGCCGTGTTGGCTGAGTATTACGGATACGTCGAATTCGTTCACTGTCAGGTCTCGCTTACCCAGCGGCACCACCGCTCCCAATCCAAAGACGACACTGCTTCGCCCCAGCTCGGCGACATAGTTCGCATGCAGCTGCAGATCGGTAACGCCCGAGAGCGTTTCGAAATCGCCTCCTGAAGCTGATGCGAACGCGACGGCCGCAGACACTTCAGCGCTTCGTTCAATCGGGATTGAGATGCTTACCGGAAAACTGAACTCGGTGATCTGAAATGTATCATCGTATCGCTGCAGTACCGTCGATGCCGCGACGTGCGTCTTCCGTTCCTGGCTGCCCAAAGCGATGTCGCTCGTCTGCGCCTCTGCACAGGGATTCGTTGCCAGGGCCCCCAGTATGATGAACGATGTTATCCGCATACGGTTACCTCGAAACCATGATTGCCGTCTGAGCTCTGCTCTGACCGGCTGCGATCCGGCAGAAATAAAGCCCACTTGCTACCGGACGCCCCGCGCCGTCCATGCCATCCCACAAAACAGTATGAGTGCCCTCGAACCTGTCTTCGTTGATAAGGCTGCGGACCTGTCGGCCAATCACGTCGAACACGTCGACACGTATGTGCCCAGCTTCGATGACACCAAACGGTATCACGACGCGAGTGGAGAAGGGGTTGGGATAGGCGGGCCCGATCCGCAACCCTTGGGCCGTCGCTTCGCTGCTTGCCGTGGTCTCCACATACTCGCTTGACCCGGCGACCAACCGGAAATGCTGCGTTTCGTTTGGTGTCAGCTTTAGCGCGACATGCCGATCGGCGTCGATCTCGAGCCTTTGTCCGGAACTACGTTCCACCAGGACAGTCTCGAAGTCTATTGGCCGGCTGCCGGCCTCTGACATACGGACTATTGCGGTTTTTCGGATCGGAAGCGCCTCGTGCGGTAGCGAGAGACGGAGCTCGAAATCCCAGTGCGCGCCCTCGTCATGTGGATCGACATAGCTTCGTGCCAACCGACGATGACCCTCCATGATGCTGAACCTGATGTGGTTGCCAACTGCAGGCGCCTCAGATAGGTCAGTCCAATCCAGTCCGTCGGCTGCATCTTCGGAGAATCCGACGAAGTTCTGCGTGTCGCGGAACTTGCCGTCAGCCGTCGATACGGAAAGCCGGATGCTGTATAGTGCAGTGGGGGTGCGTGCGGCCTTCTGGCCACGTGACCCAGCCTCGACTGGAGGCACTGGCAGGAGGACCGTAGATCCCTGCGGGTTGTACACGAAATAGCCGTCCCACGGAGATACCACCGATTGGTCGTAGATGTACTCAATCCCGTTATAGGCGACCGGGCTTTCGACGATTCGATTGGGATCGATATCGCTCCAGGCGACCGGAAAGGCGAAAGGTGAGCCGATCTGATTCCAGCCCGCTTCAAGAACAAGCTGCTGCGCAGTTTCGACGTCGGTTGACAATCCCGGACCTACGCTGATCGCGGCGTCCGTTGCCGAGATCATCCAGAATCCAACGCCCGGGTCGAACTGCGCGTCTAGTAGAGGCAACTCGTCATAGACCTCCTCTGCCGTGGCCCACCTCAGGACGCGCCAGGATCTCGGGTTCGGCGTCTCGAGATCGTCGGCCAGGGTCAGAATCGGGTCCGGATTGTCGAGGACCGCCGGAACCGAAATCATCCGATAGGTTTCCCGTTCCAACGCGATTCCCTCCAGTAGATTGAAGCGATAGCGGAGTCGTGCTGGCCGAGTAGTCGGCGCCACGGTTGGAAGGGTCGTGAATACCTCTCCGTCAAAGAACTGTACGTAGTACTCCACGCCTCGCGACGTCTCGGGCCCGTTGGGGATGGTTCCCTCGAACAGCGTGTCAGCAATCTGCGTCAGTGGCGTGCCTTGAAAGGCGGACGCACCGGACGGCCGGAAAAAGAGCTCGCTAGTGGACGGTACCGACGGGAAGGCGAGGCTCACCGGCACAGTAGAAGAAAATCCCACGTTGCCAGTGAAAGCGACGGCTACGGCGAATACTTCCGAATCGAACTGCTGCAACTCGATGTCGGATGCGCTGACGACAATCTGGTAGATCCCTCCGTGACCGACCAACGGATTAATCGTGATGGATGCCGTTCCGTCGCCGTTGTCGACCGCTGTAACAAACGACGGCAGCCCGTCGAACACAAAACCGCCAAACGTCGAAGCGTTGACGTTCTGGGCCGTGATCGGCACGACGAGCAGATCTCCCTCATTGGTGAACTGGTCGTCGATGGGCTGTATGTCCAGCCGAGTCTGGGCCACGGATGTCACCGCCGGCGAGGCCGCGAAGATCAAGGCACCTAGAAGCGCAGTAGCCGAATCGAGCCTCAGCAGTTTAAGGTGTCTCTTCATGGCAGGATTGACGTCCGGATATCGTGGCCTTTGTTATCTGGGGGGCGGAGGAGGTGGATCGGGCAATTCACCGTCATGCGTTACAATCTCTGTTGCGGGCTCACGCGACTCGAGACCAAGGCTGAGATTCATGCGCAGGTTCAAACCTAGGTTCTGGAGGCGCAGGTCCAGGAGATCCGCTCCTGGTTCGACCGCCTCGAGACTCTTCACTTCGTGGAGGGTGGCTATGGTGGTCGGTCCCGATGCGTTCATTCCCTCTGCGCTCTCCACCCGTTGGGCCGCCATCCCGAACGCGGGATCGAGGGCGACCGCCTCACTGAATTGTCTAGCTGCTCCCTCGAAATCCCTTTGATCTTCCAGCGCCAAGCCTCTGCAGAACGCAATAAAGGCCTGGAGATTTCGGGTCGGAACGAACTCGATCCGTTCGATCTCCTCGTGGCTCGGTTCGATTCCCATGGTCTTCAGCAAGTCGAAAACAAGCTGGTTCGCAAGTCGGAACAGATTGTCGAGGTCGTCCGACAGCTCGAGGCTCGATATGGAGGTCGAGTCCCAGAGAGCGACGTCCAGCCTCAGGTTGCTTTGCGCGAGCACGTCGAAACTGCCCCCTACTATACGTCCAGCACCAAGCAATCGTCCGACGCGCGGCGCGGTCGACGGGTCGACTCTCTCGCTCTCGCTGAGCGCCAACTCATGCAGAAGAGCTTGTAACCGGATGCGTTCGACAACATCGATACCCCTAACGTGTGCCAGATCGACGACGACGAGTTCGCTAAGCCCGCGACCGAGGACGCCATATCGAGACTCGTCGCCCAGGTAGTTGAGAGGGAATACAGCCACGCGACGCGCAGAAGTTGCGATTGTCGCGAGATCCGACTCGCGTTGTACCAATTGCCTAACCTCGCTGCGAGCAATCTCCCGAGAGAGCCATTCGTAACGGCCTCGCATCAGCTTGGCATACTCGGAACGCTTGGCGATATCGGCGTGCCGCGCATAGAGCCGCAAGGCTGCGTGTCGATTACCAAGTGACTCGCTGGCGAGACCTAGATAGAAGACCGTCTTGGGATCCTGAGGGCGCCTCTCGAAAGACGCTTTCAGATACTCGGATCCTCTTGCAAATTCGTTTGCATGCACGTGCAACGAGCCCAGATCTCGGAGCGTTTCGGCGTCGTCCGGACTGAGGACAAGTCTTCGCTCCAGTTCAAGGATGCGTGCCTGCAAGTCACCGTCGTCGCGCGGAAGCCTCGAACCTGCGCAGCTCGTCATGAGGACCATCGCGGCGAGAACGAGCGCCAGTTTGGCGAGGGAAGTCATAGTGCGTCATCGTTGTGAGAGGTGGCCAAAACTTTGAGCCACGTCATCCGCCGGCAAGCAGGGGTCTTAGATTTTCTGCTTTAACTCGTGCCCGTTCGTAACCGTCGTCGTACTCGAGCGCCTCCATGAACTTCAAGTATGCCGCTGAATAATCATCTTCCTCAAGCAAGGCGAGTCCCTCCGAATACGATATCATTGCGTCCAATGAGCTAGTGTCGTTTCGGGTGCCCAGCTCGTCTTGCTTGACCTCTACGTTTATGCTTTTGGCAACCTTGAGGCTCAGCTCTTGCGCTAGTTGCAGCACCTTGTTTGCTGACCCCTGAACCTGATCGGTTGCGAGAATCTCTCCCGTCTCTACCTTTACGAGTCTCGAATTCAGGATCATGTCATTACCGAGCTTCATGTAGGACCCGAGCAGAACAGCCGTGACGCCGAGGAGTTTGCCTGCGCGCACGGCCGTCGCCTGGTCGACGCGAGCCGCATCTTTCTGGAGATCGAGTTCTTCCAGCAGCCAGTTCAGCCTTTCGCGCTCTACGACTTTAAGCTGGGTCGCTCCGTTGAGTTGATTAATCAACAGGGAAGATAGACCCCACTTCAACGGGGCCAGCTTGACGGCGTCGTCGATGGAGTTGTTCGTGAAGTCGATAATCGCCAATGTCTGTAGACCCGGGTCTGTTTTCTCGAGATCGTAGGAGCCGCGAATGTCCCGTCGAACGTCGTAGTAAAGCTTCATTAACGACGGTGGCTCAACGTCGGGGTCGAGTTCTACCAGTGGAGGCTCAAGTTGCAGTAGTTCCATTATGGCGCTCCTGGCCTCGTCTTCAAGACGCTGCGCGATGTAGCATCTGCCGAGATACTGGAGCGCCTCCCGCCGCACGTCCATGGGATTGCTGGCGTCTGATGAAAGCTCGGCTAGCAGCTTGGTCGCGGCGTCGAAGTCGGCCGCGAAGTACGCGTCGATGGCCGTAGATAAATCCGACCGGCCGTCATCCTGCGCCTTTGCGGAGACCACAAGTAACAGCATGAGGGGGATAAGACTGCCGACAACCGCGAGCCTCAAATCGGTTCGCATTCGCATGCCCGACACCGACAGGTTTAGAAATTACGATGACATGATACGTACAACGGTCCGGATGGTCATCTCCAGGCGCATCATTGTTCGCTAAGCGTCATGATCACAGCATGGCTCTTCCGTTCAAAGGCCGGACGAATCTCGATCGTCCGTTCTGGACCCAAGGTCTGATATCCAAATCGGGTAACACCGATTGTGTACACCCCGGGGCCGTATGTGAGTTGAGCGGGTGTTTCGCCGACCGTTTCACCGTTGACGGTCACCGACCCTGATATGAATTGTTGTCCGTCAGTCGCGAGCAGAGAATTGACCCTGATTTCGTGCTCGAAGAAGCAGGTTAGCGTGACTCTTTCGCTTCCCCGAATATTTACGGTCGTGTCTCTCGAAATGCCCTCTCGTGAAAAGGTTACAGTGTGGTTTCCCGTGGGCATCGAAAACGTCTGCGAATTGCTTCCCGTCGTCCCGCGCCAGGCCACCGTTCCCGACGGCTCCGCCCGCAACGTGACACGAGCTCTTGAGGTAGACGGAGGCAAAGTCGGTTGCAGTTCTGCGTTCACCTCGAGTCGCCCACCGGACGCCAAGGTCACGTTCGCCTGGATCCACGGTTCATATCCCCGCTTTTCGATCCGGACCGTGGCGGGGACTTCTCCAATGCGGATCGTCACAGGGGTTCGGCCGACGTCTACACCGTCGACGTAGACTATCGCATCTACTGGCTCAGAGAGGACCTCCAGCTCGCCAGTGGTCTCCGCAGGAAATTTCAACAACGGGACGTCAACCACGACTTCCGATGCAGCCTCTATTGAAACAAGGGTGTCGACTGTCTTGTATCCTTCGAGTTCAATCCGAAGTGGCGAGCTCCCGGTCGCCGTTTCCTCAAGTTCGACATCGTCGAGCGGTGTCGTTCCAATCATAGTTCCGGCGAGGCTAACTGCCGCTCCCGATGGTGTTGTCTTGACCGACAGCCGCGGGAGATCGGACGAGCCGGCTCGCCCGAGGGCGAACGCAATTCCAAGTGCGAGAGCAGCAGTTCCAGTAAGGACCAGCGACCATTTTCGAACTGCCGAACTACTTTGCTTCGCAGTCGCTTCCGGCGCGCCGGACTCGAAAGCGTTGAGAGCGTCGAGCATCTCATCGGCCGACTGGAAGCGTCTTTCGGGCCCCTTTTCGACGGCTTTGAGAACGATCTCGACTAGCGGTGTGGGGAGGTCGTGCACAAACTTGAGCGGCGAAGGCGGCTGATCGCGAACCATTGCCTCAAGAGAAGAGAACCGGTCAGCCTTTAAGAATGGCCGGTGGCCTGTCAGTATTTCGTAGAACATCATGCCGAGGGCGTAGATGTCAGCGCGGTGGTCCACTTCCTGACCTCGAACCTGCTCAGGTGCCATGTACGGGATTGTCCCTCCTTCCCATTCGCCTTCCAGAACGGTGCTTTCGGAGTCGGTACGTTCGACCTTTGCGAGACCGAAGTCGGTCACCTTAACGGTCCCCCGCGCTTGGATCATCAGGTTGCGCGGCTTGATGTCTCGATGCACCACCCCGACACCATGAGCGTGGTCTAAGGCCGCCAGCGCCTGCTTGATTATGGGTAGACCCTCCCGCCAGGGGAGACGACCTCCGCGGGTCTCGATCACGTCGGCAACCGTCTCGCCGTCAACGAATTCCATCACGATGAAAAGCCCATGCTCGTTACTACGCAGATCGTACACACGAACGATATTCGACGTGTCGGTTCTCGCGAGCGCCCTGGCTTCGGATTGGAAGCTCTGTTGGAACCGCTCGTTGGCTGCCATGGCCGGGTCAATCATTTTCAGGGCCACCGTCTTTGCGAGCCCGATATTTACAGCCTTGAAGACGACTCCCATTCCGCCTCTGCCCGCAATCTCTAGGATGCGGTAGCCATCAACGACCTGGCCAACCAGTCTCTCCGGTTTTCCGTTAGTCAAGATGATATCCGAACGTTGATCGTTTCCACGCGTGCTCGACGCTCGATAATCACAGCGCCGTACGGTAATCTGCCCCGACAGGACCACTGCAATAGCTTCCTGATGCCGTACTTCAGATTACTTGTTTTTCGAGCGCGAAACACTATACTTTCACAACTCACTTCAGACAACCTTCGCCGCTTAACGAGTTCGACGGCTGGCTTTTGCAGGCTAACCTGGACGCGATGATGGTAGTTTCTGATAAGCAGGCAGAATGGGCTCCGAAAAAATCGGGTGGGAAGGCATGCCGATCAAGTTCATTGTGCGGTCCGCCGATGACGAGAGTGTCGTCACCGAAAAGAGCGTTGAGGACCAGGACCAGATTCTGATTGGTCGTGACACGTCCGCTCAGGTGACACTTCCTGATCCAGACAAGCTAGTCAGCCGATTGCACGCGGAGATCCGTCTAGTTGGCACAGAATACGAGCTGGCTGATCTCGGAAGTCGCAATTTCACCTATTTGGGGAGCACGCGTCTGGAAGCTGGACGGAAGTATCCTGTCAAGAGTGGGGACAGGTTCAAGATTGGCAACTTCGAAATCGAGTTTATCGTCGTACAACGTGCGGCCGCCGACTTCGAACAGACCATTATTGATCCTGCGTTCGTAAATCCGCTCATCGACCAGATGCGGAATGTCGCGACTGCGCTAGCAGAACTGAACGCCGCCTACCAGGGGATCGCTCCCACGCGAAAGGCGGCCGCGCTCAGCGAGGCGATCGAGGAGACTGCCGCCCCGCCGCCAGTCGACGACGAACTCGCATCGCAACTTGTTTCGACGCTGATTCGGGCGGCGGGCCGCGGCGAAGCAGTCAAACCAGGGCCGCAGTCCCTGCAGAGAGAGCCCCTCGTCGCAAGCAGTGGTCTGGAGTCGACCGGGCGGATCGCTATGAGTTTCGTCTCTAGATTAGTAAAGATACCATGGCAGTTCCGGCATGAGTTCATCGGGCAGACAATCGTCGTATCTTCTGAGAGCGAGGCGATTTTCGAAAGTGATGGTGAGGAGTTGATTGAATTCGTATTTGACCCAACGGTCGATCGAGACGAGTCGGACCGTAGGCTGAATTTGCTGACGGACGCCATCGGCGATGTCATTTCGCATCAGGTGGCGCTGCTTGACGGTTACAGGGCGTCCGTTCGCGAGGGTGCGACTGCGCTTCTTAATGAAGTGGACCCGATCTTACTCGAGCGCGAGGTTGTTGCCACCAAATCCTTTTTCGCCAAGATTCCGTTTCTTGCCGCACCGACGATTCTTAGGGAGCTCAAAAATACGTACCGCAGTGTTCGGGGAGAAGACTGGTCGGTCGTCGAGAGACGAACATACCGTCCGGCTTTTATCAAAGCATATCTCGCGAGAATGACGGCCGGCCGCGAAGGTGCAGCGGGTCGAGGCGAGACTTAGGTAAACAAGGAGGTCACTAATGGGCTTGCTGGGATCACGACGCGGAATACAAATAATCGCCGGATCGACAGCCGTATTGCTGCTTACTGCGGTAGGGTGCAAGGGTCCGATTGAGCTTACGCTCAGTGGGCAGCAGGACCTCAATGGAGGCAATTCGGCTACGGTCGTCGTGTATCAGTTAACCAGCAACGCGACATTTCTACGAACGCCGGCCGATGTCTTCTGGGTCAACGACGATCAGGTTCTCGCTGGAGAGCTGGTAGGAGCAAAGCAAACGGTCGTGCTCTTTCCGGGCGAATCCGAGGAAGTAGAAGTCAAGCTGAACAGGGGATCTCGTTTTCTTGGAGTGGCTGCTAATCTCCGGAATCCTGATCCCCAGCACTGGAAGGCGGTCTACGCTGCAGATGAGGTGAAGGGAAAGAGGATGTCGGTTTCGGTTGGCCACGACAGGCTTTTTGTTCAATTGAATTAGAGTTCGAATCGGTCGAGGTCACACGTCGGACACATGCAATGGTCGATCCGAGTGACCTCCATGCACTAGACGGATATGTCACGCGACAACAGGCGGGTGCTGTGGTACGAGGGCATGACCCTCGACCCCCACCATTTTCAGCAGTGGGATCGCTATCACGGCAATGCCTTGAATGCTCGGATTCGTTCCGTACGACAGCACGACTGGGGACTTACGACGCTCGAAATCGATCGGGATCGACTGGCCAACGGAGAATTCTCGCTCATTTCCTGCTCCGGTGTGCTCAGCGGCGGCTTGGATTTTGCGATACCGGAAGATGCTGATCCGCCTCCGATCCGCAACATCGCTGACCACTTCCCGCCGAACTCCGATCATGTATCCGTTTTTCTCTCGGTTCCGGCAGCGAGATCGGATGGTATCAATGTCGATCTTCATGCAGCGGACAGTATGCGACCGGCTACGATCGTATCCCGAACCGCAACCGTTACCGACGAGAATACCGGATCCGACGAGCGAGCGATACAGGTAGGTCAGGCAAACTTCCAGCTTCGTTTCGGTACGGAATCATCTGAGGCGTTCACGAACCATCAGATTGCTGTCATCAGGCGTGGCGCCGGCGGTTTCTTTGCACTTGATGATCGCTTCATTCCGACGTGCCTATCTATAGAGGCGTCCCACCGGCTGTTGGGGATCTCTCGAAGGTTGTTGGAGCTCGCGGTTGCAAAGAGCAGTTCGCTTTCAGAGCGGAAAATGGACTCTACGGGACAACGACAGCTGACCCCCTCAGACATAACCGCTCTCGGACTACTCGCAAGCGTGAACGCCCATATTCCGCTGCTTAACCATTACCATGCGATGAAGTCGGGGCATCCTGAGTAACTGTACCTCACGATGCTTGCGTTGGCCGGCCAACTGACGACGTACGTCGGAGATGCGCGAACCAGTCCGCGCAATCTTCCAATGTACAGTCATGCAAACCCTTCCTCCTGTTTCAACGAGCTCGACGGCGTGCTCGAAGAGCTGTTGGGTGGTGCGCAGCCGGCGACAAACTACGTACGCCTTCCACTAAGTGAGATCGGTGAGAACCTGTACAAGGCCGACGTGGATACGGAGCTTCTGGAGACGGCACAGCTTATTCTTTCCGCGAAGAGCGCGGAGATCTCTGAGTCCCGCCTTGTCGCGGAGCTACCCAGCATGCTTCGGATTGCGGCTCCTGAAATCATCAATAATGTCCTTCGAAGTTACACCCGCGCGCTGACGGTCGAGCATACGACTCGGCTTCCGGTGGGAGCACCAGAAGACCCGCAATCGAGCTACTTTGTTGTCAAAAAGCAAGGTCCGTTTTGGGACGGCATTAAGGAGAGCGGTTCGTTGGCGGTGTTCGTGCCGGCCGAGTTCGACGCCGTCACACTCACACTAATTGCAGTGCCGTAGTGCGGCTTATTCATTCTGACTGACCGGGATGTTCGAATCCGAAGAGTTCAGTTCGGTAGATCTGGCAAGTGAAAGCGTCCAGAGATTGGCGGAGATATACTCTCCCTGCTTTGCGCTGGTGCTTCAAATGCGTGCGTCCTCGGACTACGGTTCGCCGGATACCGTACGAAGTCGGATAAAGGGCCTGCTGGAAAGGGCCGAGCGGCAAGCACGCCGGGGAGGCGTTCCTGCCGAGCACGTCGAATCGGCGAAGTTCGCCGTTGTTGCGTTCATCGACGAGACGATCTTGTCGTCTGACTGGGCCATGAAAGACGTCTGGCTCGCGAAGCCGCTGCAGCTCGAGTTTTTCGACAGGTTCGATGCCGGCGAGGAGTTCTTTGAACGCCTTGAAGAGCTTCGGAAAGATCCCGGAATAAACGCAGAGATGATCGAGACCTACTTTCTCTGCATGGCACTCGGGTTCAAGGGGCGCTATCAGTTCTTGGAGCAGGAAAAGCTGCGTTCAATTATCGAAGACGTCCATGCCGACCTGGCTCGGCTGCCCGGGATGAGAATAAAAGAGCTCTCGCCGAACGGTCTCCCGAGAGATCAGATTTCCGCTAAAGTAAAGAGCAAGCTTCCGACCTGGGCGATCATTGCGTTAACTGTTGCGATTGCGGTAGTCGTGTACATCGCGATGCGTATATACATCTCGAACGAAGCGGGTGATACGAGAGATTCTCTTGACCGGTTGATATCTGTCGCGAAGGTCGAAGGAGTCCACAACGTGAGCTATTCAATCGAATCCGACGTACGATGGGAAAGCTCTTGAGTCTTCTCCGCAACCGTGCCACCGGCGGTGTTCTGGTGATGCTGACGGTCATTGTGCTCATTCTCCTACTTGGCCGCCAGTTCCGTCTCTCGCTGGTGATTCAACTCGTAGCGATCATTGCCGTCTTGTTGATCGGAATGATCGTGCTCGTCATCGGCTACATGCGGGCAAACAAGAGCTCTTCCGCAATTGAACAGTCGATAAGGGTTCAGGCAGAGCAGCAGGCGCAGAGCGTACGTCCCGACAAACAGGCTGAAATAAAGCAGTTGCAGGAGGAGCTCGACCGAGCGATCACGAAGCTAAAGCAATCGAAACTCGGCGGAGGGCGCCGAGGCCGTGCCGCACTGTATGCGTTGCCGTGGTATATGATGATCGGCCCACCGGCCGCAGGCAAGACGACCGCGATCGCCAACTCGGGCCTTAGCTTCCCGATCGGACTTGACGCCATCCGCGGCGTCGGAGGAACCCGCAACTGCGACTGGTTCTTTTCCGATTCTGCAATCATCCTGGATACGGCCGGCAGATACGTGACCGAGCCGGAAGACCAGGAGGAGTGGAACGCCTTCCTCGAGACGCTGCGGACCAACCGCAGGAGGCAGCCCATAAACGGAGTCATTGTGGCAATCAGCATCGACGAACTGGCAGATGCAACCGCCGACCAGATCGACAGGCACGCGGTGACCATCAGGCGAAAGATCGATGACCTCGTGACGCGGCTGGACGTGAAGTTTCCCGTGTATCTGATGTTTACGAAGTGCGATCTCCTCCGAGGCTTCGTTCAGTTCTTCGGTGAACTCGGCCGGCAAGAACGCGAGCGGGTCTGGGGCTGTACGCTCGACCGCATCCGTTCGCAGGAAGAAGAGGTAGGCGCGCTATTCGAAAAAGAGACTGACCGGCTTTTTCAGCACCTTGTCAACATGCGATCCGCACGCCTCGCCAGGGCCATGAAGCGAGAGGATCGTCAACTGGTGTACGTGTTTCCACTCGAGTTCGCCTCGGTAAAGGACAAACTGAAGGGTTTTGTGAGCAGACTGTTTCAGCCGAATCCGTACCAGGAGAGTCCGACGTTCCGTGGGTTCTACTTCAGTAGCGGCACACAGGAGGGGATTCCGATCGACCGCGTCATTCGTGTGATCGCAGAGAAATTCGAGTTTGTCGGAGCGCCTCTGCAGGATGAGGAACCCGTCAAGCAGACGAAGAGCTATTTCATCAAGGATCTCTTTACGCGGGTCGTTATTCCCGATCGATATCTGGTTTCGCAAACGTCTCGTGCCGCCGTCAGAGGGAGCTTTATGAAGGCCGGCGTCGGAATAGCAGCCGTCGTTCTTCTAGGGCTGTTTATTCTGGGAGCGGGACAGGCGCTGGTCCGGAGCCAAATCCGTCTCAACCGTGTCGCGGAAGTCGCAACGGAAGCCGCGCCGGTACAGGCCGACGTGCCGGTACTTGCGGGTGAAGATCTCGGTCGTCTGGAAAATCTCCGAGTCGTGCTGGCGGACCTGGAGGACGAACCACTGTTCGGATGGGGTCTCGATCAGCGTGATGAGGTGCGCGAACCGGTTCGCACCATCTTCTACGGCAAGATGAGGCAGACCATCGGAACCGGCGCATTCAGGTTGCTACAGAGCCGGGCTCGATCGGCCCTGCAAGGTGCGCGGC
>JAHHLP010000529.1 GCA_018679295.1 Rhodothermia bacterium | reverse complement strand
GGCTGGATGAACCCGCACCGCAGGTCGTTCTGCTGGAACTGGGGGGCTCGTCCATCAATTGGGAGGTACGTGTGTGGGCTCCGACCTCGGACTTCCTTGCGGTGAAGCAGCATGCGATCCGGATTGTGAAGAAAAAGCTGGACGAAGCCGGGGTAGGTATTCCGTTTCCGCAGATGGACGTGCATATTGACGGTGCACTCGCATCGCCGACCGGCGGCTGACAGCCGACCTAGATCCATACATGGACCAATCGCATCGACCGGCATGGAGCCCCTCGTCCTGGCAGCGCAAGACGCCGCTCCAGCAACCCGACTATCCCGATCACGACCAGCTCGAGGACGTGCTCAAGGTTCTCGCAACGAGGCCTCCTCTCGTGACCTCTTGGGAGATCGAACGGCTGAAGCGGCAACTGGCGGAAGCTGCCCAGGGGAAACGATTCCTCCTGCAAGGCGGGGACTGTGCGGAGAGCCTGTCCGATTGCAGGGCCGGTGTGATCACAAGGCGACTCAAGATCTTGCTTCAGATGAGCCTGGTTCTGGTTTACGGGTTGCATGTTCCGGTCGTTCGAATTGGTCGATTCGCAGGGCAGTACGCCAAGCCTCGTTCGGCTGATCGCGAAACGCGGGCCGGGGTGTCGCTGCCAAGCTACCGCGGCGATATCGTGAACAGGCCCGGCTTCTCAGAAGTCGACCGCCTGCCTGATCCCCGGTACATGCTCGAAGCGTATAGCGCCTCCGCCCTGACGCTCAATTTCGTGCGCGCCCTGACCGCCGGCGGATTTGCTGATCTACATCATCCCGAATACTGGGATCTGGATTTCCTCAGCCACTCCCCTCTCGAGGATGAATACTCCTCCATGGTCTCAGCCATCCGCAACGCGCTGAAGTTCATGGAGATGATCCACGAGGCTCCGATCGAGGGCCTCTCAACCGTAGAATTCTACACAAGCCACGAGGCACTTCTCCTCCCCTACGAACAGGCGTTGACGCGAACCGTGCCGCACAACCGCGGAGTCTACAATCTCTCAACCCACTTCCCGTGGGTTGGAATGCGAACGGCCAGCGCAGATAGCGTCCACGTGGAGTACGCAAGAGGTCTCTCGAACCCGATCGGGATAAAGATCGGGCCGAACACCGGCCCCGACGAACTCCTTCAGCTAATCGAAATCCTCGACCCGTCCGATGAACCCGGGCGACTAACACTCATCACCCGGTTCGGACACAACCGAATCGCTGATCACCTCCCTCCACTCGTCGACGCTGTCCGGCGATCCGGGCGCACCGTCCTTTGGTGCTGCGACCCGATGCACGGAAACACTGAAACGACTGACGGGGGCGTCAAGACACGCCGATTCGACAACATCATGAGCGAGCTTAAGCAGGCATTCGCCATACACGACAGCGTCGGCAGTTTCCTCGGGGGCGTCCACATCGAGCTTACGGGCGACGATGTAACAGAATGCGTGGGCGGAGCACGAGGATTAGCTGAAAACGACCTGCAGCGCGCCTACAAGTCTACCGTTGACCCCCGGCTTAATGGAGAGCAGGCGCTTGAACTGGCGTTCGAGATCGTACGCCAGATTCAGCGCAACCGGACCCATTCAGCGAAATGACTCAGACTGTTACCTCGAACGGGCGGGGCCGGACGACCCGGCCTGCGGTAAACGCGGCTCACGCCGAGGCCAGGTGCGAACGCGACGCCGTCGTCTCACGTATGGACGAATGATCCAGAACCTCGTGAATCCACGCTCCGCAGAGCACGTCATCACCATCGTAGACCACAACAGCCTGACCCGGCGTTATCGCCCGTCGAGGGTCGGCAAATAGTACGCGAATCTCGTCGGGACCCGCCTGCTCAACGATACAAGGCGCGCCCTCATCGTTATAGCGTATTTTCGCCGTGGCAGGCATCTCGTCCGTAAACTCTGGCGACTTGCCAAAGTTGACTTGCCGCGCCACGAGGCCGCATTCGAAAAGCTCGTCCCGAGAGCCCACAGTGATAAGATTGCGCTCTGGATCGATTCGCGTTACGTACACGGGATGCCCGAGCGCAAGACCAAGACCGTGCCGTTGGCCGATCGTATAGAATGGGTATCCGCGATGCCGTCCGACGACCGTGCCATCGGACGTTACGAAGTCACCATCTCCCACTCTATCGTCGACCCCCTCTACGCGGTCACGCAGGAACCGCCTGTAGTCATTATCCGGCACGAAACAGATCTCGTAGGAATCCGGCTTGTTGGCCACGTGGTCCAGCCCGAAATCGGCCGCGAGCTGGCGAATCTCAGGCTTGGAGAAGGATCCAAGTGGAAAGATCGTTCGGGCAAGATGCTCCTGGGCAACACCCCACATCGCGTAGCTCTGATCCTTGTTACGATCAACGCCTTTCATCAAGACCGATCGTCCCGAATCCGCATCCTTGCGCACCCGTGCATAGTGACCTGTTGCTATGAAGTCGCATCCGAGCGAGTCCGCTCTTTGCATCAACGCCGCCCATTTGATGTGGGTGTTACAAAGGACACACGGATTGGGCGTTCGCCCCGCCATGTATTCCGACGTGAACCGATCAATCACCCAATCTCCAAACTCTTCCCTGATATCGATGATGAAGTGCGTGAAGCCATGCTTGAGCGCCACCGCTCGAGCGTCGTTCATCGACTCAAGTGTGCAGCATCCGATCTGCTTGCCCGTGTGACCCCCGCTTGAAGCGTAGTCCCAGGTCTTCATGGTGATGCCGACTACCTCGAAGCCCTGCTGCGCCAACAGCACAGCGGCCACTGAGGAGTCGACCCCTCCACTCATCGCTACAAGAACTTTTCCCTGCGCACTCACTTCGGCTATTCAGGCATCTGGACTAGGTGACCTACCGACTCGACTGCGACGTGGAACGGCGGCAAATCGAAGGCCGTTCCGCAGTTCTGGATGCGGTCTTGGCTAATCCATACTGTCGCAACCGATTCGTGGGGGTTCTTAAAGCAATATTCGCTTGTTTGCGCCGCTGTCCGACCGGAATTTGCCTTAGCAGTACCTGCGCGCTGAAACAGCACCAGCATGCCCACTGGCGCGCGAACCCACGCGGAGAGCAGGCCTGTCGCACGCGGACGGTCCTGACTCGACGTATCAACCAGTCTCGAGAGATCAAATATTGGCGATGAGTCAAGTCCGTTCTTCGAAGCCATCGACCCGGTCACACATCCGTTCTCATCGCGCTCCGGCAGCGATCGGCCCGTATAGCCAGGCCGTATTGGTGGACGGAACGTTGTACTGCTCCGGGCAGATTGCCATCGATCCCGAGACGGCCCACCTGGTCATGGAATCTCTGGAGGAGGAAACGGAGCAGGTTCTTCAAAACCTTGGCGCCGTTCTGCGGGCTGCCAGCATGGCCTACGAGCACGTCGTCCATTGCACCGTCTATCTCACGGACATCAACGACTACGCCGTAGTGAATGACGTTTATGCCCGCTACTTCAGCGAGGAGCCCCCGGCACGGGAGACCGTCCAGGTAGCTGCACTTCCGCGAGGTGCCCGCGTTGAAATCGCGTGCGTCGCCGTCAAGTAAGACACCGGTTGCCGCCGATCCTCGTCCCGTATGTCGAGTAATAGGATCAGATGCCTGCTACTTCGACCGTGAAGTCCACGACGACCTCCAGCTCATACTCCGTATTGATGAGATCCGCGGGCTCCACCTGCAGGACGGCAGAGAAGCTCCCGGCTCTCAGTATCGCGGCGATGTCCCTCCCCTGAATGACGCTCAGCGCTGCAGGCTCTTGGTCGGTGAATCCGACGCGTGATGCAACCTCTCGAACCGTCGATCCGGACCGGAGCTGAAGAACGACTTCGCTGAGAAACCTCAGGTCAACGCCGCTCCCAACGAACGTTGGCTGCACGAGCTCAATCGAAGCAGACGTGAGGCGGGCCGTCTCGATCTCGTCGAGACCAAAGCCACCCTGGTTGGCGAGCTGCGACTCGATCGAGGCCGCACTGTTCGAGACGAGGTCCGCCAACTGACCAACCGTGAGGTCGGTGCCGTCAAACTCGAACTCGAAGCCAACCCGTATACCCGATAGTACGACGGTCTCTTCGGTGGCGCTATCGCATCCAACGAACGAGAAAAGCATGAAAGCAGCCGCTATCGCCGGCAGGCAGCGTACGCTCAAGGAACGTGGATCGAAATCGCGTGGTGGGATGCAGTTCTTTAGCATTGACTCTTTAGAGTGGGATTAGAATTTGAGGACCGAGTGTGCGTCAATGCCGCGGGGCAGGCGCTCACGTCCTTTCAGGAAAGTTAACTCGACGAGAAATGAAAACGCCTTCAGGTCGCCTCCGCAACGGGCGACTAGTCTCGCGCAGGCCGACGCTGTACCACCTGTGGCGATGACATCATCGTGGATGAGGACGACGTCGCCTGGCGCGATCGCGTCCTCGTGCATCTCGATAACGTCAGTTCCATATTCCAGCTCGTACTCTTCGCGCACGGTTCGATAGGGTAGTTTACCCTCCTTGCGCACAGGTATGAAGCCCGCACCGAGGGCGTGGGCGATTCCACTTCCGAGGATAAACCCCCGCGACTCGATCCCGACGACCTTGGTAATACCTTCGCCAATCAGAGGCTCAACGAGTTCATCGATGGCCCGGCGCAGCAGCTTGGGATTGCCGAGGATCGGAGTGATGTCCTTGAACTGAATTCCCGGAGAAGGAAAGTCCGTGATCGTCCGGACGGCGCCCTCCAGATCCAGCTCCTGCTTGTTCATACTCCGACAAACGACTACTGGGTCGAGGACACGAGGTTAAGTTCACGCTCATACGCTTCCTTGAAATCTCGGATCGCTCGAAAGAGCGCACTGGCCATATATGTTTGGCCTGTCTTAGAGGTCAGGAAGGACGCTTCACTTCGATTCGTCAGGAAGCCAAGTTCCACGAGAACGGCCGGCATGGACGCGCTCCAAAGCACATAGAAGCCAGCCTGATGGACGCCACGGCTCGGGCGCTGCACCCGCTGTTTGAACTGCTGGTCGATAGCCATCGCCAGTTGCTGACTCTTGTGGATGTAGGCGCTCTGGGCCAGCGTCTGACGAATCAGGTTTTCCTGCTTGTACGCCTTGTACTGCTCCACATTGTCTTCGAGCGAGACCACACTGTTCTCGCGGTTCATCACGTCGAGGGCTGCCTTGCCCTTGTGCAGTCCGAGAAAATACGTCTCGGTCCCGCGGGCGGTCCCGCCCCTCCGCTGAGCATTGGCATGAATCGAAACGAAAAGCTTTCCACCAGCTTCGTTCGCAATCTTACCACGCTGCTTCAGTTCGATGAAGCGGTCGTCGTCGCGTGTCAGAACGACGTTCACACCCAGATCCTTGAGGTACTCAGCCAGCTTAAGGGCAACACCAAGCGCAACCTCCTTCTCGACGGCGCCGTGAGCACGCGCCCCGGGGTCTTTTCCGCCATGTCCCGGATCGATGACAATCGTGTCAAGCCGCCAGCGATCGCGGGCCTGGACCGACGGGCCGACGGGCACCGGGGGAGCAACTTTGACCGGCTGCGCCACCGGCACGGAACCGTCATCAATCAGCCCCACCAG
>JAHHLP010000513.1 GCA_018679295.1 Rhodothermia bacterium | reverse complement strand
CTTTGGGGGACCGACGATGATGCGGGCTCGGCGCCGGTGATACTTACTGTGCCAGTACTTACCGTCCTCTGGGGGGCTCTCATCTGGACCGGTGGGAGGGGCGCCTTCGTGGCGGCTCTGATCGGTGTTGTGGCGACGATGGTATTGGCGCCCGGTCGCCGATGGGTCCTGGCAGGTATCAATACTGTGGCGCTCTCTGTGGGCTCGGTGATTGCGGTCTTCATGTCGGCGGGGCGGCCCGAACTTGGTTGGCAGGGAATACTGAGTCGGATGGGAGGTGATGTCGCGGGAGGGTTCGCAACCGGGAGGCTGAAGTTCTGGAGCCTTGCGTATGAGAATTTTGCCGCCAGTCCGGTTTTCGGACTGGGGCCGGATGCGTATCGGTACATGCAGCCAAAGATATTTGGCTCACATCCCCACAATGTTGTCCTTCAGTTTCTCACTGACTACGGCGTGATCGGTGCGTCCGTCTTCGGTCTTATGGCTGTCATCCTGCTTGCCTCGATTCTGAGAAAGGCTTCGGACGCGCGTGGGGATATCAGGCCGGAGCGCATTGTGGCGGTATCCGTACTGATCGCCTTCCTGGCTAACTCCCTTCTCGACGGGAATCTTTATCACGCCTTGCCATTGATGGTGGTCGGCACAACCGTCGCCATCGGCCTACTTCCTCAGTCGTTTTCGCGCTTTAGCGGCGCATCGGCCGGACTGATGGCGATCCGTACCGGGTTCACGGGAGCGACGGCAACCGTCTTGGCCGTCTTCTTCGTGTTGTATTCGACCCTGCTGGCAAACTTCGTTGCCGGCCCGATTCCTTCCGAATCGAGTCCAAGAGCCCAGCTCGTTCGCAATGTCCCGATGGTCACTCACGGGATGACGCTGGAGACGTGGATCCGTGCGTGGTCCAGCGAAGACCCGCAGGTGGCGATCGAGTGGGCCCACTGGGCACACGAGCATAGCCCGGAGGCCTATCGCTTCAGCAGTCTCGAAGCAAAACTGCTGATGGACGAAGGTCTCTACGAGGCGGCTCGGGAACATGCCGAACTGGCCCTTCAGTCGGCCGGCGGACGAATGAGACTGGCCATGACCCAGTCGCTTCAGCCCATTATCGATGCTACCGAGAGCCATTCCGGCCAAATGCTCTTTCAGGTCGAAGAAGACTAGCAGAAACTCTGAGTGGAGAGCGGAAGTGATTACGGCACGGGAGAGCCAAATACTCTCGTATTGGATACCTTCCTATATTAAAATGCCTCACACTCCCGACGCTTCATGCCGCGCAACCCCACCGAAGTCGCAGTCCCGACCGAGTATCGCCAGATCAGCGACGAACTCGTAGCAATCGATGAGGTTAGCAAGCTCCTCACGGCATCCGAGCTGGACCCCGACGCCTTGCTGACGGAGATCGTGCGAACGACCACGAAGGAGATGGGGATGAAGGCGAGCGTGATTCGTCTGTTTGATCCCGATACGCGCGAGCTCGCCATCAAAGCGGTGCATGGCCTGAGTGCCGATTTCCTCAATGAGCAGTCCGTACGAGAGACGAAGAAGAGATTTGGCCAGCTGATTGAGAACGACGGGATTATAATGATCGGAGATGTCAGGTCAGATCCTGATCTGGCTCTGTCAAAGGCTGCGGAAAAGGAGGGTATTAGTTCACTGCTTGCGGTGGGCCTGTCGCGTGACAACAAGACCGTAGGTGCCCTGTCCGTCTACACGGAAAAGCCGCACACCTTTACGGTGCCCGAGGTGCAGGCGCTGCGTGTCATCGCGAATCAGGCGTCCGTCGCTCTGGAACTCAGCTATCTCCATGAGGAACGCATGGAGAAGGAGTGGCTAGAGCGCGAACTGGGCATTGCCGGTGAGCTGCAGGCGAACTTCCTTCCGAAGTCGAATCCCGATGTTCCGGGGTTCGACATACGTGGCAGCAGTCGGTCGTGGGAAGAGATCGGGGGTGATTTCTTCGACTTCATCGACCATCCCGAACACAACCTCGGCATTGCAGTGGGAGATGTCTCCGGCAAAGGGATTCCGGCCGCACTCCTGATGTTCATGGTTCGGACGGCGTTGAGAGCGCATTCGGAGCACGAGTACAGTATCTCCGAGATCATTCGGCGCGTGAACCGTGCCCTATATCGAGACACGAAAAGCGAGCAGTTTGCGACGCTGTTCTATGGTGTGCTCAACGCCCCTAATCGAGTACTCACGTATGTGAATGCCGGCCACAATCCACCGCTCTTGTTCCGCAAGGGGAAGGTGCAGGCGCTGCAGGTCGGAGGCGCTCCTGTGGGCTTGCTGGATTCGTCCGTCTATGAACAGCAGGCTATCGCTCTCAAGTCAGGGGACGTCCTTATTATCTACACCGACGGCTACGCAGAGATTACAGGGCTCGAGGATGAGGGAGTAGAGGACGAACTGTTCGTAAAGGTCTTGCGTGCGCAAATGGAC
>JAHHLP010000161.1 GCA_018679295.1 Rhodothermia bacterium | reverse complement strand
AGACCGGCACTTCCAGGCAATACTCCCCCTGAGAGGCAAGATTCTGAACGTCGAGAAGGCGCGCCTCGACAAGATCCTGGGCAACGAGGAGATTAAGAATATCATCACCGCGCTGGGCACCTCCGGTGTGGCGACGCTCGCGGAAGGTTTCAACCTCCCCGGCCTGCGATATGGAAAGATCATCCTCATGACCGATGCGGACATTGACGGCGCTCACATCCGCACGCTCCTATTGACCTTCTTCTACCGCCAACTCAGACCACTCGTCGAACATGGACACATGTACATTGCGCTGCCACCCCTGTACCGCGTCGCGAGAGGTAAGGAGGAGAGGTACGCGTGGACCGAAGAGCAGCTAGCCGAGAGCTCGAAGGAGATGAGCAACGACGGTAAGTCTAAGGTGTCGATTCAGCGATACAAAGGCCTTGGCGAAATGAATCCGGAGCAGCTGTGGCAGACGACCATGGATCCGGCGACGAGAAGACTCCACCTCGTTACCGTGGAGGACGCGGCCGCCGCAGATCGAGTGTTCAGTACGCTCATGGGCGACTCCGTTGAGCCACGGCGCAAGTTCATCGAGCGAAACGCCAAGTACGCCACGCTCGACGTGTAGAGCCGGCGGTGACCGACGAATCGACATATCCAGCAGCCGGGACTGACAACGGCGTCTGCGAGCTCTCTGTAGTCGTACCCGTCTTTGACGAGAAGGACTCCCTCGCCGAACTCGCCGGCGAGATCGATACCGTGTTGGGTGACAAGGGCATCACCTACGAGATCATTTTCGTCGACGACGGCTCAACAGATGGATCTTGGGATGTCGTGCAGTCTCTTCATCGTCAGAAGCCAGAAATCAGCGGGATCCGATTTCGGCGCAACTATGGAAAGTCGGCCGCGCTGTCGGTCGGCTTCAGGCAGGCCGCAGGCCGCTACGTAGCAACCCTCGATGCTGACCTGCAGGACAACCCGGCCGAACTGCCCAAGATGCTGGAGACGCTCGAGTCGGGGTACGATCTCGTCAGCGGATGGAAGCGAAAACGGCGTGACCCACTTTCGAAAAAGGTCCCTAGCCGGTTCTTCAATTTTGTAACGAGAACGATCTCGGGTATTCCCCTCCACGATTTCAATTGCGGCCTGAAGATGTACCGCTCCGATGTCGTCAAGACCGTACGGGTCTACGGAGAACTTCATCGCTACGTACCGCTCCTCGCGAAGTGGGAGGGCTTTGAGCGAATAGCAGAACAGCCGGTTGAGCACCGCGCGCGAAAGTATGGCGAAACCAAGTTTGGCCTCGAGAGATACATTCGCGGTTTTCTCGATCTGCTGACCGTCCTTTTCATGACGCGGTTTGCCCGCCGTCCGATGCACTTCTTCGGAAGTATGGGCACCCTTGCCTTTGTAGGTGGATTTGTGATCAGCCTGTACCTTTCGTACGCGAAGATCGTGCTGGGTCAGCCGCTTGGCAACAGGCCGTTGCTGCTGCTCGGTGCTCTTCTCATTTTGGTCGGTGCACAAATGTTTCTGACGGGCCTTCTTGGGGAGATGGTGGTCCGCCCGCGGATGGAAAATCCGGATTCGTACGACATCGCGGAGTGGACCCCCGATCCGAAGGTCGAGCGCTTCGATGCCCCCAAAGCAGTTCTGCGTCGCTAATGGAGCGAGAGGTCACGGACCCGCCCCGATCGAGCAAACGCATCGCTTTGGTCGGCCCGTCGTTTCCGCATCGGGGCGGGATCGCGCATTTCGTCGACCGGCTGACTGCTGAAATGGCCGCCGCCGGGCACGAGCCTGTCGTCGTGTCGTTTCGCCGACTCTATCCGGACCTGCTTTTCCCGGGGAAGTCCCAGTTTGAGGAGACGTCGGAACGGTCAGTACCGGGACAGGCGCCCCCAACACCCGGGCTTCCTATCCTGGACTCGCTCAATCCGTTCACCTGGCGACGAGCGGCGCTGGAAATCATCGACCGCCAGTGCGAGATCGTGGTGCTGAATCACTGGCTGCCCTTCTTTGCCCCGGCTCTCGGTGCAATTGCCCGGAGGGTGCGGAAGAAAGGCCTCAGGACAGTCCTCGTGGTCCACAACGCGCTCCCGCATGAGCGCAGACCCGGAGACATTTGGCTTACGCGATTCGTGCTCAACGCGGGAGACAAACTGATTAGCCTTTCGGAAGAGGTGCGCCGTCAGCTGTCGTCCGTATTCAAGCGGGATTCGGTTGTCGTGCCGCATCCGGTCTACGATCACTTCGGCGAAGTCGTCGAGCCCAGTCGGGCGCGCGACGAGTTGGGCCTTCCGCCCGACGCGAAGGCGATTCTCTTCTTTGGATTTGTCCGCAGGTACAAAGGACTGGATATCCTGCTGGAAGCAATGCCCGAGATCGTGAGGCAGTTACCCGATGCGCTCCTGCTCGTGGCAGGCGAGTTCTACAAGGATGCCGCACCGTATCACGAATTGGTCGACCGTCTCGGTGTGTCGCAGAATGTGCGCTTTGAGGACCGGTACATTGCGACCGAACAGGTGCCCTTCTACTTCAGCGCGGCCGACGTTGTAGTGCAGCCCTACCGGTCGGCTACACAAAGTGGAGTCGCGCAAATCGCATTGCACTATGCCTGTCCCGTCATCACAACCGACGTAGGCGGGCTGTCGGAGATCGTGCATGATGGCGAGACAGGAATAGTTGTGCCCGCTCCGGATTCGAAACTGATCGGCGAGGCCGTGGTGCGTTTCTTCAAAGATGGGCTGGGCGATCGTATGTCGAGCAGCATTGCCACCTTTAGGCAGGGACGATCCTGGGAATCCCTCGTAGCAGAAATCGAAACGGCGTAACCACCCCATGCTCTACGACCCGATCAAGGACAGACTCGGCAAGGTGTTTACCGGGACCCCGCTTCTTCAGCGGCTCTTCTATCGGATCCTCGATGTGGTCTTTCTTCGATCGTGGTACGTTCGCCGTGAATTGCGGACGATCTTCGACGCGCTCGCTGAACGGCAAACAGTGCGTGTTCTCGATGCGGGCACGGGATTCGGTCAGTATGCCTACTACATGCTGCGGAAATTTCCGCGGGCGCAGATCCTAGCCGTTGACATAAAGGAGGACTACGTAGAAATGGCGGCGAGCTTCATAGGCACTACGGCACACGCTGGCCGGGCCGACTTTGCCGTCGACGACCTGACAAGGCTGGAGGCGACTGGACCTTTCGACGTCATCCTCTCCGTAGACGTGATGGAGCACATAGAAAATGACGAGGGCGTGTTCCGGAATTTTGAAAGAGTCCTCGCGCCGGGGGGCTTCGTCCTGATCAACACCCCTTCCGATCAGGGAGGCTCGGCGGTGCAGGATGAAGGCGACCAGAGTTTTATCGGCGAGCACGTTCGCGACGGCTACAGCGTCAGCGACCTGTCGGCCAAGTTGCATCGCGCAGGCATGACTACGGTCAAGGCCATTTACACCTATGGGAGTTTCGGGTCGACCGCGTGGCGGATCAGCATCCAGATTCCGATGATGATGCTTTCTGCAACGTGGCTTTCGCTGATCATCCTCATCCCGTATTACCTGATTGTACTACCCTTCGCGATCGTCCTGAACGCGTTGGATGTTCGGTCCGAGAACAAAACGGGTACCGGGCTGCTGGTCCTCGCCCAAAAAGGCACCGGTGAGGTTGTCCCCAGGAAGATCGATCGGGTCGTCGCAGCGTTGAACTGAAGGGCCCCTCCTTTGTATCTTTGTCGGGCCGCTCCAGTAAGACGCCCGCGACTGCCTTGCCTCGGCAGTCGGAGTAACTGACCGTTCTTCATCAATCCGGGCAGTCCTGTGC
>JAHHLP010000225.1 GCA_018679295.1 Rhodothermia bacterium | reverse complement strand
ATACACGCCGGTATCATTAGGGCCGATCTGCCAGAAGAAGGCATGGCCGGTTCGCCAGCTGTTGGCGGGCACCCGAACGTTGGACATCTCGATGATCGAACCCGAGCTGACAGAGTCGGGAAGCACGGTAATAAATACTTGACCGGCTGCGGCATCGAACTGCAGCGTATCTCGCGGCGCCGGGGAGCGCAGGTATTGTACCGCGTGCTGCCGAACCCCATCCCGCTCAGCGGCGTAGTCGGGATGCCAGGGCGCCGTCTTGTCTGCGCCTGCACTCAACCCACCGATTTCGGGCCCACCCGGTCTCGCAAGGAGGACTACTGGGATGACTAAGACGCAAAGCAGTCCATAACGTGATTTCCCGCGGCTTCTTATCAGCATGCAGTCAGTCTCATCGACATGTGTTCGCCATGTTGCTTACCCTGCCGTCGGTGGGCCAAGTCGTCGCGGCTCAAACTCCGGACCCGCAAGCGTTGCCGCCCGTCGTAACCGTGGTCGACGGCAAGAGGGTTAACTTCAACGAACTCTCGACGTTTCCGGTCGATAGCCTTGAAGTCATCGTTGATGCAACATTGCGACGCCTCCGCGACGAGGGTCACCTGAGGGCGCGCATAGACTCGGTTACCGGCGAAAATCCAACGAGTGTCTTCGTGTCGAGCGGGCCGCTAATGGTGGTCCATGACATCAGGTTCACGGGTTCGCCCGTCCTGGATGAAGCGGAGATGCTTCGCCTTATGGAGACGGGCTATAGTAAGCCGCTGCGTCAGTCAGAACTTGAGCGGGACATCGTCTTTGTGCTGCGGCGTCACGCTCAACTAGGCTGGCCCTTGGCGGAAGCGTCCATTGCCTCCATTACACCCGTCCCCGAGCAACCCGACAGGCTGTCTATTGTAATCAGGATTGAGCGTGGGCCGGCGGTCACACTGCATCGGATTCGGCTTGACGGCGCAAATCGAACGAACGAAACATACGTAGCCAGACTGACGGGACTAGCGCCGGGCAAACGTCTGGAAGAATTTGATGCGGCTGAGATCCGGCGACGGCTCCTCGCCACGAATCTCTTCCGAGAAGTGGGTACGCCCGAACTCGTCATTCGAACAGAGGGTGACGCAGATGTTGTGATTGAGCTTGAAGAGGAGCCCCCGGGCAACTTCGACCTGGTACTCGGCTACATACCCGAGACGACAGCGGCAACAAATGGTGGTGTCGTCGGCAACGGTCACCTGGAGCTCCGCAACCTCTTCGGGGGTGGAAGGCTTTTCAATCTTCGTCTGAATCGTCTTCCCGGTCGTGTTAGCAGTGTTGATGTTGGAGTCGCGGACCCTAACATAGTGGGGCTGCCTCTCGGAGTAGAAGGCACTTTTCATGGTACGCAGCAGGACTCTACGTACGATCAGCAGCGCTACTCTGCCGGAGTCTCTTACGAGGTGAGCGACGGTCTTCGTCTCGTGGCGGGTGCGAGTCGCGAAGTGACCAAGCCGGGGCAGGCCGGACTGCAGTTGCGGTCGAGACGCCAGCGAATCCCTCGATCGACCGCGTCGTTTTTCGGTATCGGCGTTCGATATGAATCCGTAGACTTCCCGGTTAATCCTCGTTCCGGCTTGCGGGTCGAGTCTATGTTCGAACGAGGCAATAAGAACCGGACGGCCCGCTTTATTGAAGAGGCGGGCGATACTCTTGTCTCTCGAACGCGCCTCAATCAGGAGCGCCTTACGTTGCGCGTCCGCTATTTCGTCCCGACGCTGAAACGGCAGCTCATCGCGATCGGCGCGGATGCTCAACTGCTTCTGAGTGACGAGTACGATGAGAGTGATTTGATTCGGTTTGGCGGAGCATCGTCCCTGAGAGGGTATAACGAACAACAATTTCTGGGACGGCTGGCGTCCCGGATCTTGCTGGAATATCGATATCAGCTGGACCGTTGGGCTTTCGCGTACATGTTCGTAGACCTCGGCGTGCTTGAAACAGCGCCGACGGACGATGTAGAATCACGGCGCGACCTTCTTCCGGGCTTTGGCGTCGGAACGCAATTCCGAACCGAGATCGGGATTATAAACGTGAGCTATGCGTTCAACGACGAGGATGGCCCCATTGACGGCAGGATTCATGTCGGGCTATCATTCAGCCTGTAGTTATTGTCCTAGCTGCCTGCAATATCGTTGCCCCCTACGACTTTCTTTTTCGCACCGCCGGAGTCATTCAGTGGCGATCAGGTTTCGCTTCCGGCCGACGAGGCGCACCATGCCTCGCGAGTTCTTCGCCTCAAGGCAGGCGCGGAGATCGAGGTCGTTGACGGTCGAGGCGGGTGGCACCGTGTGTTGCTAACGCATTCTGATGGTGGCCGGGTAGAAGGAGAGATCCGCGAGCGGAGGCTGGGAGTAGGTGAACCCGGATTCGATCTCGAACTCGCCATAGGCGTTCTGAAGAACAGGTCCCGGCTAGAAACTGCCATCGAGAAAGCCGTCGAGATTGGCGTCAACGAGATCACACTGCTCCAGTCCAGTGCGGTCGCAGAAGTCCGGGTAGATCTCGAGCGTTGCGAAAGGTTGGCTCGTGCCGCGATGAAGCAGTCATTGCGAAGTGTTGTTCCGAGGCTTCACGAACCGCGTTCATTTGCGGACTTTATCGAAAGCAAATTGAATGAACCCGGTGTGGTTTGCGACGCTTCTGATACTGCCATTCCGCTTCCGAAAGTAATTGCTCAGTCGGGCTCATATGATCACTGCCTCATACTCGTCGGGCCGGAAGGCGGATTCACGGCGGACGAGCTAGGCCTTGCTGACGACTCGGGATTTGCGAGGGCGTCGCTAGGCAGTCGGCGGCTCAGGACAGAGACGGCAGCTATCGTTGCGTGCGGGTTGGCTGCGTTAGCCTTGGATCGAACCCAGCGAACACCGACGGAGTCTGCATGAAGAAGGACTTGACGGAGAGGAGCTTAGACAGTCTGCAACTGGTGGACGGAGTCCTTCTTAAGGCTCACCGCGATACGGTTGCCCTTCCTGACGGCGGCGAATCTGTTAGAGAATGGATTGATCATCCCGGTGCCTCGGCGGTAGTGCCGCTGTTCGACGACGGATCGACAATTCTCGTTCGTCAATTTCGTTTTCCGCCGCGCCGCGAGTTTCTGGAGGTACCGGCAGGCAAGCTCGACGTGGAAAACGAGGACCCGATTGACGTCGCTCACAGAGAACTGGAGGAGGAGACGGGCTGGAAGGCAGCAAGCATGACCAGGATATCCTCTCTATATCCGTGCATTGGATATAGCAACGAGGTGATTCATTTCTTCGTGGCGCGCGGGATGACCAAAGGGCAGATGTCTCTGTCCGACGGCGAATTCGTGGAAGGAGTACGGATGCCTTTCGACGACGCAGTTCAGCTTGCAGTCGCAGGTGAACTGCAGGACATGAAGACCGTCGTCGCGTTGTTCCTGGCGCGAGATTTCCTTCGATCAAACGGTGGAACGATCGAACGCGACAAGAATTGACTGCGAAGACGCGGCGGCTGCAGGCGGTCTCGTTGCAGGACGGTTTTAGTACATCTTAACTTTGTTTTTCGGCGAACTATCTACAGTGGCGTCCGTCAAAGAGGGCGGTCGATCGCCGCTGAGCGTCGTCTGCTGCCAGTTTGTTTAAGTCTCAAGCATCATCACCCCCGACAAGGGCACATTAGAGTTATGTTCGTTCTCCTGATCGTAATCATTGCGCTTATTGGACTCTTTCTGGGCGTGATCATACTCCTTCAGAGCGGAAAGGGCGGTGGTCTTGCCGGTATTGCGGCCGGCGGCGCAACCCAACAGATGCTAGGTGCCCGCACGGCACCCGATATCCTCGAGAAGGCCACCTGGACACTCGGAGCGCTCTTTATTCTGCTGTGCGTGATGACGAACTTCACGATTGATCGTGAAGAGGGTGTTGAAAGCGTGATTCAGCAAGGACAGACAGAAGAGGCTCTCCCGATCCTGCCACCTTCCGACGCGCTCCCCGCGTCGGCTCCGAGTGCGGATGGCGGAGCGCAGTCGGACACAGACGCGGGCGGCGAATAGTCCGAACTGCAGCACCCGGGTCGACGGATATTCGGCATCCGAGCCCAAAGAAAAAGGCGACACCGCTGTGAAGCGGTATCGCCTTTTCCAATTAACGGCCTTGCCGGTCTATAAGCCGAATTCTGTCTGCCTGGCGGTCTGCCGTTGCGGCCGCAAGGGAGATCATCATTTATCTGGGACCTGCGTCGCCGCAGGCCTCAAGCAGCCTACCCGCATCGATTCGGCCGGGCCGACCTATCCGTCTTGCGACGGGCCGATGCTGCTTGGCCTTGCACCCCGTGGGGTTTGCCTGGCCGCCGCGGTCACCCGCAGCGCCGGTGGGCTCTTACCCCACCATTTCACCCGTAACCTGAGCTTCGGAGACCCGAAGCCATCGGCCGGTATGCTTTCTGTTGCACTTGCCGTCTGCGGACAGGTCCGCAGCCTTCCTGTTAGGAAGCATGGCGCCCTACGGTGTTCGGACTTTCCTCACCGCCCGAAGGCGGCGCGATGATCCGACCGGCGAAGTTAGCCTTGTTACACCTTCATGCCCTTGGTCGTTTCATCGTACAGGTCACTGTCGACGATGATTCGACCCGTATGCTCACAGGCAACAATCCTGTTGCCCTGGCGAATCTCGACCTGCCTCTGCGGGGGTACGGCGAACCCGGCTGCGGCACCACGCACGAGAGGAACGACCGCCCGGCCATCGCGAAGCCGATTCCTTAGTCGCTCGTATGCTCGCAGGTAACGCGAGTCGACATCCGAGGCAGCGGAGTTACGCTTCTTCTCAAGGCTCGCCTGCTCCGACTTGGTGTCGTTGAGCACTTCATCGAGTTCAGCCTTCTTGCCCGCCAGAGCAGCCTCGAGTTCCTCGAGCCGCTCTTTTGCGGCTTCAATAGCTGCTTCACGTTCCTCCTTCGAGCCGTCGATCGTTTCGATCCTGTTCTGCGCCTCAGTAATCCTGTGACGCTGGGCCTCAATCTCCTTGGTAAGCGCGTCGTACTCGCGGTTGTTACGCACCTGCAGCTGCTGTTCCTCGTACTTCTTGATAAGGTCTTCCGACTCCTTGATGTCAAGGTCAGCCTGCTTCTTGGCCACCTCATTCTCCTTCGCTTCGGTTTCGTACTTCTCAATTCGCGTCTCCAGACCTGCTTTCTCATCCTCGAGATCGCGGATCTCATCGGGCAGGTCGCCCCGAAGCTTTTTGACCTGGTCGATCTTGCTATCGATGTGTTGCAGGCGGATGAGTGACCGCAGTTGTTCGCCGATACTTGATTCTACAGCAGTCGCCATGAGTCGCTTGTGGTGTCGTGTGTTTTCGGTAAGTCGTTAACCAATCAATTTACGCGGGCTGTTTCACAAGGTTCGTGGGATTAAGACGAAGAAACCGGGCTCGATATATGGTGGCGCATCGCTGCCGTCCGGTGCTTCGTTGTGGACACCGAAAGGTCCGGAAACGCATTTCGCAAGAACCGGGCAACTAGTTCGTCAGTCGCCTTCTCGGTTTCGTAGTGCCCTGCATCAACCAGCAACATTGAAGATCCTCCATCGGAATCCAGTATCTCGAAGAATCGATGATAGGTGACGTCCGCCGTCACAAACGCCTGCGCTCCTGCCGCAGCTGCTCTCCCAATGAGGTCCGAGCCCGAGCCGCCGCAGACCGCAACACGTAGGATCGGGCTTGCCGATCCACCGGAATAACGAAGCGCAGGGGCGTCGAGGGCGTTCGCGATGTGGTCAAGGAACTCTTCGGTTTCGAGGGGAGACGTAAGGTGGCCTACAGCACCGAGCCCCGCATCGCGATACGGCTGTTGAACTTTGTACACGTCGTAGGCGACTTCCTCGTAGGGATGCGCCACCTTCAGTGCGGAGAGCACCCCTTCGAGTTGCCAGTCGGGAAGCTGGACCTCGAGGCGTATTTCTTCGGCCGATTGAATCTCTCCGCTAGCCTCACCGATGAATGGTTGGCTGTCCTCGCTCGGCCGGAAGTATCCCGTGCCGGCGGAGGTGAACGCGCATGCATCGTAGTTGCCGATCACTCCGGCGCCGGCGACGGCAATGGCTTTTCGCACCTCGGCCGCATGACTGGCGGGGACGAATGTCACGAGCTTAACGACGTGGTCCTCAAGAGGCGCCAGAAAGTCGACCTCGTTGAGGCCCAGCCTGTCTGCCAGGGCGAACGACACCCCACCTCGTGCCGCATCGAGGTTCGTGTGCGCTGCATAGAGGGCGATGCCCGCTTCCGCAATCTCCAGGGCGATGCCGCCTACGAAACTGCGGGGCGTTAGGGACTTGACAGGTCTGAACAGCAGTGGATGATGTGTGACGATAAGATCCGTGCCACGATCCTTCGCCTCTGCTACAACTTCCGGAGTGACGTCCAACGCGACGAGGATGCGTTGGACCTCGCGATCCGGTCTTCCGATCTGCAGGCCCACGTTGTCATACGACTGTGCCGTTTGTCGGGGGGCCCATTCCTCAATTGCTGCCGCTATGTCCTTGACCGTCATACGCTTGCTATGTCATGACCCGCTTGTACTACTCCGCGACCTCGGGGCCGGAGTCGGTCAACGAAGCACGTCCGGATAGTTCGATGCCTTCCGCTTCATCAACCCGCGTGATCAAGAAAGCACCGACGACAAAAAACAACAACACGATGCTGACCCCGAAGCGCTGACTGTCGAACACCTCGGTCAGTTGGCCGAGAAAAAGCGGGCCGAGAAACGCCGTCGCTTTGCCCGAGAACGCGAAAAAGCCGTAGAACTCGTTTTCCTTGTCCGGCGGAACGAAGCGACCCATCAAGGATCGGCTCGCGGACTGGTTTGGACCCACAAGCAGTCCGACGAGAACTCCGGCAATCCAAAACATGAGCTTCGACTGCGCGAAGACCGCGATCGTCGTAGCCACCGAAAGACCGATCAGCGATATCAGGATAGTCTGTTTCCCTCCAATGCGGTCGTCAATGAAACCGAAGCAGTAGGCACCCACTCCCGCGGCTACATTCAGAGCGATGCCGAAGATCATCACGTCCTCGAAGGAAAAGCCAAACGTACCGGCGGCGTAGATCCCACCGAAGGCGAAGATTGTGACGAGACCGTCGTTGTAGATCAGCCTCGCGAGCAGCATTCGAAAGATCTGCCGGTAGCGGCGGATCTCCTGAAACGTCCGTCCTATCTGGCGTGTCGCATCGACGAAAACCCACTGTTCCGGCTTCGACCTCCGCCGTTGGACCTCGGGCACAAAGAGGAACAGGGGAATCGCAAAAATGGCAAACCA
>JAHHLP010000472.1 GCA_018679295.1 Rhodothermia bacterium | reverse complement strand
GCTCGAGGGTGTTTCCGATGTTTATGCCTCGGCCTAGCTGGCCGATCGCGTCCTGCGGCGTTAGTTGGGCGGATACGACGTTTAGCGCCAGCCAGACTGCGGCAAGCGGGATTGCCACGACGGTAGTTCGCCAAGTCGGATGCATTGGAAATGCAGGTCAATGAGATAATGAGGATCAGCCAAAAATACCCAACAGCCTGCATCTAGTCGGTCACTGTAGGGTCTTTCCCGGCAACCCGCTCGCGTTCACTGAAGGGCGGATGCCAATGCTCACGCGTTCGACAACAAAGCACCACGGTCTGGACCGTTATTCCACGCCATTCGTCGACGGACCGGACGCGTCTATGTCGGAAGGCTCGTCGCCACTCGGTTGCCCGTCCGCATTGCTCGAAGCTCCGTCGACGCCCTCAGCATCCACCTCATCCTCGTCTTCATCGATGACGAGCCGGGTTACATCGGCGATGGAATCCCCCGCTTTCATGCGGATCAGGCGTACTCCCTGCGTGTTTCGACCGATGATACTGATGTCGCCCACGTGCATCCGGATCATCAGCCCGTTCTGCGTGACGATCATCAGGTCATCGGATTCAAGCATACCCTTGAGGCCGACCAGGTCGCCTGTCTTCGTAGTCGTTTTCAGCGTGATGATTCCCTTGCCGCCTCGGCCCTGCGTACGGTACTCGGAGATGGGCGTGCGCTTGCCGTATCCATTCTCGCTTATGGACAGGATGTCTTTTTCGGGATCTGTTGATTTGACCACGACCATGCCGACGACTTCCTTGCCCTTGCCCAGCCGAATGCCCCGAACACCTTGCGTGTTGCGGCCCGTTGGCCTCACATCTTGTTCGTCGAATCTGATCGCGAGGCCCCCTGACGATCCGAGAATGATGTGCGCATCTCCGTCGGTCACGTGAGCCTCAATCAACTGGTCGCCCTCGACGATGGATATCGCGATGATACCGTCGACTCGCGGCCGGCTGAAAGCTGAAAGCTGTGTCTTCTTAACCTGCCCAGACTTCGTGGCCATGAAGACGTAGTGTGACTCAAGGAAGTCTTCATTGCGGAAGTCCTCCTTCGAGATCGGCACGACGGCGCGAACGCGGTCGTCTGGACTGATCTGGATCAGGTTGCGAATCGATCGTCCCTTGCTGGTTCGCGAGCCCTCGGGTATTTCGTACACCCGGAGCCAATAGCACCGACCGTGATCGGTGAAGAAGAGCAGATAGTCGTGGTTGTAAGAGACGAAGAGGTGCTCGAGGTAATCCTCGTCGCGCTTTCCGCTTCCACGCATCCCCGTCCCGCCGCGGCCCTGATTTCGGTACTCAGTGGCGCTGGTCCTTTTGATGAGCCCCTGGTAGCTGATGTTGACGACCATCTGATCGTCCTCGACGAGATCCTCGACGTTGATATCGTCGCCGCCGGTCATGTCGATCTCTGTGCGCCGCTCATCGCCATACTTACCTTTGAGCTCCGACAGCTCATCCTTGATGATCTGCATTCTCAGCGACTCGTTGCCGAGGATGCTCTTGAACCGCTCGATCTGTTGGAGGAGGTCGCGATACTCGTCCTCCACCTTCTGGCGCTCGAGTCCGGTAAGCCGGCTGAGGCGCATTTCCAGAATGGCCTTTGCCTGCACCTCTGTAAGGGTGAACAGCGGCTCACCATCGGTGGGCAGCCCGAGCCTTTCCAACTGCTGCTTCGTGAGTTGTGATGGCAGCACGCCTGCCATCAGGTTCTCGCGGGCAGTCTCGGTGTCGGGGGAGTTTCGAATGATCGTGATGACGGCATCGAGGTGGTCGAGCGCGATCTTGAGTCCTTCGAGGATGTGGGCCCGCTCTTCCGCCTTGCGCAGGTCGTAACGCGTTCGACGTACTACGATCTCGTGCCTATGCTCGACGTAGTGTACGATCGCTTCCTTTAGTGTGAGCGTCCGTGGCCGACCGTTCACAAGCGCGACGAAATTGACGCCGAAGGTCTGCTGACACGGCGTGTACTTGTACAGCTGATTCTGGACGACAAGCGGCATGGCGTCCTTTCGCAGCTCGATCACGATGCGCATTCCGTCGCGATCGCTTTCGTCCCGCAGGTCGGTGATGCCTTCGATCCGCTGCTCGCGAGCCAGATACGCGATCTTTTCGATCAGCGAGCTCTTGTTGACCTGAAACGGTATTTCTGTGATGATGAGAGCGAGCTTGCCCGATCGGATTTCCTCTTCTTCCATGCGGGCACGCATGACGACTCTTCCACGGCCCGTGTGGTAGGCTTCCCGAACCCCCGAATATCCATAGATGATGCCCCCGGTCGGGAAGTCAGGAGCCGGGATGTGCTTCATCAGGGCGTCGATGGTGATCTCGCGGTCGTCGATGTAGGCGAGAATGCCGTCGATGACTTCGCCAAGGTTGTGCGGGGGGATCTTCGTGGCCATTCCGACCGCGATTCCGTCCGTCCCGTTCACGAGGAGATTGGGATACGCCGACGGCAGTACGACGGGCTCCTTAAGCGAACCGTCGAAGTTTTCCTGATAGTCGACCGTCTCCTTATCGATGTCCCGCAGCATCTCTTCGGCGAGCCGGGTCATGCGGGCCTCTGTGT
>JAHHLP010000461.1 GCA_018679295.1 Rhodothermia bacterium | reverse complement strand
CTACTAAAGGCGAAGTCGGCATAAAGCCGTACGCAGAAGTGGTTACAAGCGAAGCGGAAACGGATGACGGCCTGTTTCGCGTACACCGCATCGATCAGAAACTCCTGTACGAAATTCCGGACACACTCCTCGAGCGTGAGATGCTGCTGGTAAGCCGGGTTGCACGTACAGCGAACCGGGTCGGTTACGGCGGACAGAAAGCGAATACGAAGGTAGTGCGCTGGCAACGACAGGGAGATCGGATACTGCTGCGGATCGTCTCCTATGAGAATGTCGCGAGCGAGGAGAAGCCCATCTATGAAGCTGTGCGCAATGCGAACTTCGAGCCGATCGTAGTCAGCTTTGCCATTGAGGCGCTGAATGCGGACACGTCGGCGGTTGTCATCGACGTTAGCTCCATGTACGCGACCGATATTCCGGTGCTGGGGCTCCAGAAATCGCGGCGCTCGGCATACAAAGTGAAGAGCCTCGACGATGATCGCAGCTTCCTGGTGTCGGCAAAAAGCTATCCGCAAAATGTGGAGCTTCGCCACGTCTTGACTTACACGGCCGACGAGGCACCGTCCAACGGTGACTCGAACACTATTTCCGTGGAGATGAACCATTCCATGGTTCTGCTTCCGAACACACCGATGCGCCCTCGACATTGCGATAAGCGGGTTGGCTTCTTTTCTATAAGACAGACAGACTACGGTCGCGACGCTCAGAAGGCTGAGGAGGTCTGTTATATCACGCGTTGGCGGCTGGAGCCAAGCGATCCGAAGGCGCACGCGCGTGGTCAACTCGTCGAGCCTGTGAAGCCCATTGTGTACTACATCGATCCGGCAACGCCTGAAAAATGGCGAGAACCCATTAAGCAAGGGGTGGAAGACTGGCAGAAGGCGTTCGAGAAGATCGGATTCCGAAACGCCATTCTGGCAAAGGATCCGCCGACGCCGGAAGAAGATCCCGAGTTCAGCCCAGAGGATGTCCGCTACTCCGTCATACGGTACTTCCCGTCGCAGACTCAGAACGCGTACGGGCCCCACGTTCATGATCCACGAAGCGGCGAGATTCTCGAGTCGGATATCGGATGGTACCACAACATCATGAATCTCCTCCGGAATTGGTATTTCATCCAGACCGCCGCCGCGAATCCGGGTGCGCGTGGCGCAGAGTTCCGGGACGAGCAAATGGGTGAGCTAATCCGCTTCGTGTCTGCACACGAGGTCGGCCACACGTTGGGGCTTCCTCATAATTGGGGTTCGAGTGCCGCATATTCAGTCGACTCGCTAAGAAGTCCGACTTTTACTGCCACGCACGGTACAGCTCCATCGATCATGGATTACGCTCGATTCAATTACATCGCTCAGCCGGGTGACGGTGTGACGAGCTTCTACCCGGCCATCGGCGAGTATGATGACTGGTCGATTCGGTACGGGTACAGCCCGCTGCCGGACGCGAACTCGGCCGAGGAAGAGCGGATCACGCTCAACGCATGGATCAAGGAGCGCGCGGATAACCCGCTGTATTTCTATGGCAGGTCGAGCGCGAACCCCATCGACCCCCGCTCGCAACGTGAGGATTTGGGAGACAGTGCGATCGAGGCGAGCACTTTAGGTTTGCGCAACCTCGAGCGCATCGTTCCGCAGATCGAAGCCTGGGTCTTCGAAGAGGGAGAAGATCTGGACGTGGTAGATGAGATCTACGGGCAGGTTATTACGCAGTGGAACCGCTACAGTGGTCATGTTGCGCGCAACGTGGGGGGCGTTTACGAAAACGACAAGGTTCAGGAGCAACAGGGTCCTGTTTATCGCCATGTGCCAGCAGCCGTACAGCGGGACGCCGTGCGGTTCCTCAATGAACATACCTTTGGTCGCCCGGACTGGCTACTTCACGAACCGCTCCTCGACCGAATCCAGCACGCGGGCATCATAGAGCGAGTCCGCGAGGTTCAGGTCCGGAATTTGGAATTACTGCTTGATCCTCAGAGAATCGCCCGTCTGGTGGAAGGGGAACTCCAGGGAGATACCGACTACACGGCGGCCGAGGTG
>JAHHLP010000308.1 GCA_018679295.1 Rhodothermia bacterium | reverse complement strand
ATGGTGTTCTGTGCGAACCAGGCTCTCCCCTTCTTTAAACCGATCGACCGCGAAAAGGGCGTTGTGCTGAGCCACATGTATGCACCGCAGCGAGCACCCGAAGTGCCGTACTACTCTTCCTTCTTCGGAGAGATCGGTTACCAGGTGTGTTCCCTGCCGGATTCAGTCGGCGATTTCGAGGGTATGGGCGACGCCCTCTGGCACACCGGACGCTTTCTGCTGTGGGGCGGGCATGGCTTTCGCTCGAGCATTGCTGCGTACTCGGCACTGCGGGACATGCTTGACGTGCACATCCTGCTGCTCGAACTGAAGGACCCGGACTTCTATCACCTCGATACCTGCCTGTCTGTGTTGGACGAGGATACGGCGCTCGTTTATCCCGGCGCGTTTGATCGCGACGGCTTGGATCTGATTCACACCGTGTTTCGGCGCGTGCTGTACGCACCGGAAGAAGAGGCACGCTCAGCCTTCGCGGTAAACGCCCACTGCCCTGACGGCCACAACGTGATCATCCAGGCCGGCTGCAATCAGACCATCTCGACTTTGCGGCGGGAGGGATACAACCCCATTGAGGTCCGGACGGACGAATTCCTCAAGGCGGGTGGTTCGGTCTTCTGCATGAAGCAGATGTTCTGGTAGACACGACCCCAGGCGTTTACCAGGGAAGGCATCACGATGGACATCTCGGTCATCATTCCGACCCTCAACGAAGCCGCGTTCATCGAGGACACTGTCACGGCCGTGCTCGACGAACAGCCCACTGAGCTAATCGTCTCGGATGGTGGTTCCTCTGACGGCACGATTGAAATCGCCCGACGATTCTGCAATGTCGTTTCCAGCCACCGCGGACGGGCGCGACAAATGAATGCAGGTGCTGAGGCGGCGGCGGGAGACGTTCTGCTCTTCCTTCATGCCGATACGCTACTCCCTCATGGCGCGCTGACGTCCATTCGCGACACGTTCAGGCAACCTCGCTCCGTCGGAGGGTGCTTCCGACTTCGGTTTGACGCACACTCTCCGCTGCTCCGCACCTATTCAGCCTTTACTCGTCTGCCAATCAAGTCGATCTGTTTCGGAGATCGCGCGATCTTCGCCACGCGAGACGCCTTCGAGAAGGTCGGACGCTATCCGGACATACCGATCTTTGAGGACCTGGAAATGGTCAAGCTTCTCAGTCGTCACGGCCAGTTTCGAATGCTCCCGCAGGCCGTGACTACGTCGGCTCGGAGGTTCGTATCCGGAGGCCCCGCCAGACAGCAAATGCTAAACGCCCGACTTTGGATTCGGTATCACCTCGGCCAGTCGCCCGAATCTCTATCGTCCCAATACGAATACGACACTCACTAGGCGAGCACGACTATCGAGGAGTACCGCACTCTCAAGTGCGCTAGTCGCTCCCACCGTGGTCGAAAGAGCATGCGTCGAATCGCTAAGAAGACTAGCGCAGTCTATACTTGACGCTGAAGAGGACGTGTCGCGTTGCAGTAGGAAAGAACTGCGGTCCGACAGGACCGACGTTGCCGAAAAGAAGGACCTCGCTGTTCAATATGTTATTGACGTCGAATCCAAACGACAACCCCTTGAAGGCACTGTGGTCCGGCATGTCATAATTCGTGGTCACGTCAACAAGGACGTATGGGTCTACGGTCAGCGACTCGGCGGCTGAGCCGTCGGGCAGGCGCCCTCCGGAATTGTCGATATACTGGCGGCTGGCATACCGGGCTGCGGCGGCGACATTCAACCCACCGGCTGAGATCGCGAGCTGTGTAAACCCGGTCAGTTCGGGGAAGCCAGGAATTGGATTCCCGTCGCGCTCCAATTCCACAACAGAGTTGTTCGGTTGCCTGACGAACTCACTGAACCGGCGATAACGGGCACGACCGTACGAGAGATTGGTCTGCAGGGACATCAACCGGGAAATACTCGCCGACACTTCTGCTTCCAACCCCGCGTGCTTGGTTCGGTCCGCGTTACCCGTCCGAGGTACGCCGAACTGATCAAGCCCTCCACTCGGTACTATCTCATCAAAGAACTCCATCCAGTATGCATTAAGCGTGACGACCGACCGGCTCGTTCTCCACGTTGCGCCTGCTTCGAGATCGACGAGCCGCTCCTCTGACACAAGCGGACGATCATAGTCGAATGATCCGTCCGGCGTCGTTTCAAAGCGAGGGGTGAAGCCCGCGCCTGCCTCCTCACCGTCGTAGAGAGACTTCAAGCGCGGCTCGCGCGAGGCGTAGGCGATGCTGGCGTACAGACTCAGCGGACGCTGTGGATACACCGTCACGCCAATGCGCGGATTCACAAACAGGTAAGGCTTGGCAAGGTCTGTCCCGAAGAACTTCTCATCGAACACGCGATACCGGCGATGAGTCATCTGTAGGTCTGCTTGGAGAGCGACCCTGTCGGCATATCGCAGTGTGTGTGAGACCTGCACCGATGCGATCGTCTTCTCTCCTTTGTACTCATACACGCGCCTGCCCGCGTCTCCGACCAGGTCGGCCGGTAGGCCGGCGGATTCCTGTATACGCCCCCAGCGCAGGGATCGGTGCAACCGAAGCTCCCCGCCCAGAGTAGTCTCTCCAACTCGAGAAGTAATCTTGAGACGGGGTATCCAGCCAATCTGCCACTGATCAAGGTAGGCTCTGAACTTCAGGTCCGTCGCCGGGCTCGAGATGAACAGCGGTAGGTCGCGTTGGCTTTCGGGGACGAAACCGTCCGGGAGCATCAAGTAATTGGCGGACCGAAACGTCGCCCCAAAATCAAAGTAGCCCTCACCTTTTACGTAAAAGAAGGATTGATGCAGCCGGGAGCGGGCTGAAACCTCCAAGTCGTGGTGAAGCTCGACATGCGGCTGGTGAAAGCTCTCCGTATCGCGGGTGGCCCCGCTGGCATTAAACATCCTGTCAATCGACGCACCGTTTGGCCCCTCTACCGTCGCGCTGTTCGATTCACGCGGAATGCCGGAGAACGCCAATCCGTCCTTCTGAGGACCACCATACGCCTGCAGAGTCCACGTCGATCGCTGCCCGTATCGAGTTACGCCGCCAAAGAACCTCCAGAACTCCGACCAGGACCAGTCTCTGTATCCGTCAGACTCGAGACGACTGAGCCGACCAAAAAGGACATACCGGCCTCCCAGTACGCCGGAATTGGCCTCAGCAGTGAACCGCCTCGTCCCAAGACCGCCAGCGCCGATTTCCAGTTCGGCATACGGGAAATGCCGATAAGGTCGTGCGACAATGTTGATGGCGCCGCCGATCGCCGTGGAGCCATAGAACGCTGATCCCGCGCCGCGCTGCACCTGAATGTCCTGGACAGCACCCTGAATATCAAAAAAGTTGATCCAGAACACATTGAAGTCTTCCGGATCATTCTGTGGAATACCATTGATTGCCACCGCGATTCTGCGCTGGTCAAAGCCTCGCATTCGCAGTGTCGAATACCCGATCCCGTTGCCATTCTCCGAGTAGTAGGTGACCGACGGCACCGAGGAAAGAACCACGGGGAGGTCTTTCATGTCCGGTTGTCGTTCCAGGTCGGAAGCCGTCAGATTACTGAATGTGATCGGTGTTACCTGCCGCCGGGCACGGTAGTCAGCGACCACCACCTCGTCGTGAGCCACTGAGCGAGTGGCAAGGCCTATCAACAGCCGGACTGGAATACCTTCCGACGCCTCTATGGCGTAGGTGGCGGTGGCAAATCCAATGTGCTGTACCTCGAGCAGGTAGTTGTCGGGCGCGACGGCATCGAAGAGAAAAGTCCCCGCGGAATCAGTCACCTCTCCGTAGCGAGTCTGTCGTGAACGAGGGTCGACGAGCGTTACCGACGCGTCACCCAGAGGTTCACCGTCCTGACTACGAACTGTACCTTCCACAATCGCCTGACCCGACGCCGGAAGAGCGGTTGCCGCAATAAATGCGACTATGAGGAGTATAAGTGCGGCAGGAAATGTTGAGGCGGGCTGGCTACGGCCATTCACGAGAGTATGGACCGGAGATACCAGATCAGCAATACTCCGCATCATGCGCAGCCACAAATGGTCGCAGGTTCTTTGAGGCCGCCCGGAATCAGATCGTGGTTTGACCATTTCCCTACACCGGTACTAGCCGGATCAGGTTCAAAGGGTGTGTTCTCAGCCTTGCTTGTTGCAAAGCACCCCCAACAGTGAAGAGGCCTTGCTGGGTATGGCCTCAGTGTGACGTGACGAATGTACGATCGATGTTAGAAATTCGTAAGACCTGCGTTAGAATCGGACCGGAACGGACCGGGTATTCACGAGGTTGGAAGCTCATGTCAACCTGAAGGTCGCTCCGCATGTCTAACATCATTATCCCGCCCGGCTGGCTAGTAGCTGATCGAGACGCAACATCGCGAGACACGTATGTAAGCCGGCGCGAGTTTGTAAGGAAACTCAGCCTCGGAGCGGTCGCTCTCACGGCGGCTCCTATGGCGTGCGGTAACCAGGCGGCATCTCGAGCGAGCGCGAACCGACCCGACGGTCCACTGGACACCATCCCCAGCAACGCGACGAGGACCGGATATCCTGCCGTTCGCAACGCGACGTTCAGAGTGCCTGAGCGTGTTCTGACGGACAGAATTGCGGCGTCTTCGTACAACAACTTCTACGAGTTCGACGGGTCATCCAAGAAGGTCTGGCATCTGACGGGCGCGTACGAACCGTTCCCCTGGACTATCGAGGTCACCGGCTTGGTCGAGAAGCCTCTGAAGCTGGACGTGGACGAACTGATCCGGTCGATGAGCCTTGAGGAAAGGGTCTATCGATTCCGATGCGTCGAGGCGTGGTCCATGACGATTCCTTGGACCGGATTTCCGTTGGCCAAACTCATCGACCGATGCAACCCGCTATCGACGGCGACGCACGTTCGGTTTGTTTCAGCCAAACGCGATAAACAGATGCCGGGAATCCCGTCACAGCCTTGGTACCCATGGCCATTCTACGAAGGATTCCGGATGGATGAGGCGACGAACGAACTCGCGTTCGTTGTCACGGGGATGTACGGGGAACCATTGACGAAGCAGAACGGGTCGCCGATCCGTATCGCAATGCCGTGGAAATATGGATATAAGAGTCCAAAGGCGATTGTCCGTATTGAGTTTGTGGACAAGCAGCCCCCCACGTTTTGGAATGATTTGCAGCCGACTGAGTACAGCTTCCTGTCGAACGTAAACCCGAACGTGCCACATCCGCGCTGGAGTCAAGCAACCGAAAAGTTCATGCGGACCGAAGAGGATATCCGTCGCGTACCAACGCAGATGTTCAACGGCTACGGCGAGTGGGTGGCGGGGATGTACCGGGGCGGATCGCGCGGCTGACGACTCCGCGCACCTGTTATTAGATGGCGATTTGCTGGGCGCGGTTTTACTTTTCCACCGTGACCCTTTCGGCTTCGGCTAACTCGAGCCTACCGTCGACGCAACACTTCTACCCGCTGTCCGATACGCGACCGATCACCGTGCTCGAAGCTCGCGCGTTTATTACATCCAGCACACTCGCGACCTTCACGATCGGGTTGTTTGCGCTCGCGCTCGTTTTCTGCTACGAATCCAGGGCACAGACCGGGTCGGTCAGTGGTTTCGTAGCCGACGTCGAAACCGGTGAACCGCTCGAACTCGTCAACATCGTCCTCCGGTCTGGATCGGGCACGCTGCGTGCGGCCGTGACGAGTCGAGACGGTCTGTACGTCATCTCCGCCTTGCCCCCCTCCCGCTACTTTCTCAAGGCCAGCCATATTGGGTTTGCCGTGTACGCCGCGACGGTAGAAGTCGGACCGGGAGAGAACATAAGCCTGAATATTTCTCTTGAGCCGGGAGACGCATCTCTTGACGAGGTCCTGATTGAGTCTGAACGCATCGGGGGGGCGGCTAACGTCACGGCAGGACAGCAGACCGTCCGGCCCGCAGACATCGAACTGGTTCCTGCGCCTGATCTCTCTGCAGATCTCGTCGGGCTGCTCACCTCGCTTCCCGGTGTAGTTGCGTTGGGCGATCGCGGCGGTCAACTCTTTGTCCGCGGCGGTGAACCGACCCAGAACCTGGTTCAGGTAGACGGAATGATGGTCTACCAACCATTTCACATCGTCGGTTTCTATTCGGCGTTCCCGTCCGATCTGCTGTCGCGGACCGACATCTATGCGGGCGGCTTCGGCAGCCGATTCGGAGAGAGGATATCGTCTGTTATTGACGTGACCACGCGGTCGGGTAACAACCGGCGATTCAGCGCGTCGGCGACGTTGTCACCGTTCATTAGCGGCATTCGGATAGAGGGGCCTATCGCGCGAAATCGTTGGTCATTCCTCGCCTCCGGCAGGGAGTCACTCGTCGACGGCGTGGCGTCACGAGTTATCGGACGTGACCTGCTGTTTTCTTTCGGGGATGTGTTCGCAAAAGTAGGCGGATCCGTGGGCGCGAGCGGCAAGTTGTCCGCAACGATATTGAGAACCCACGACCGTGGCACGATAGCTGAAGACCGTAGCGGAGCGGCTCCCGAGGAAGTCCGGTGGACGAATTTTGCGGCTGGAATGCGCCTTGTCGCCGTACCCTCGATCACTCCGGTGATGATCGACATTCGGATCTCTTATTCCGAGTTGCCGACCGAATTGGGTCCTGTTGATAACCCAACGCGGTCATCGCGAATACGGAATCTGCACATCGGAGCCGATGCCACTTTCTTCGGTGAATCCACCGATGTTGACGCCGGCGCCTCGGTTCGGCTGATCAGCCTGGAAAGTGACCTGGGCGGTTTGTTCCAAAACATCTCGACGGACAGCGATACTCTCGAACACGTTGCGGTGTATGTCGAGCCTGAGTTTCGCATCGGTCGAAGACTTCGACTCAGGACTGGATTTAGGGCACAGTTTTTCGACATCCGATTCGCGCCCTTTCTTGAGCCGCGAGTCCGACTGACCTGGGCCGGCGGGACACACAGGCTTTCAGCTGCGGCAGGCATTTACCACCAGGCAATCATCGGTCTTTCAGATCGGCGGGACGCTGCAAGCGTCTTCACTGCATGGACCACTTCTCCCCGACAGGAAAGCGATGTAGAAGACGTCCGGGCCGGTAGGGTTCCGAAAGCCTTTCATGCACTGCTTGGATACTCAGCCTCTCCAGTGGCTGGAATGGAGATTTCTGTTGAGGGCTATTACAAACGATTGACAAATCTATTCATTAGTGAATGGACTGCGTTCCCGCAATTCACCACGAGGCTACAACCCGCCACGGGTCGGTCTGTCGGCGCGGACCTGAGAGCCGAGTTTCGGACGAAAGGATTCTACGGTTACGTCACCTACGGACTATCATCCACGCGGTACGAGGCCGAGCAAGCGTCTCTGATAGTTTGGTACGGAACCGAGACGCTTCGATTCCGGCCGCCACACGACCGACGTCACCAAGTGAACGCGCTGGGAAGCACGTCTTTGGGGGCTCTAAAGGTCAGTGCCCGTTGGGAATTCGGGTCGGGTCTGCCGTTCAGTCAGGCAATCGGGTTTGACGGATTTGCAGTCGTGGACGACATCGTTAGCGCGGACTTACTCCCAGCCTCCCGCCGCGTTATCTACGAACGTCCGTTTCGAGGGGTGTTGCCCGCCTACCACCGCCTGGATCTGTCAGTGCATAGAACTTTCGAGACACGGCGAGCTGACTTCACCGTGCAGGCCAGCCTGATCAACCTCTATGACCGTCGCAACATCTTCTACCTGGATGTTTTCACTCTTCGCCGGGTCGATCAGCTACCCATCATACCGTCCGTGGGGGTCAAGATAGATATCAAGTGACAAATTATACATATCATATAAATCGTTGGTGCATAGGCTTTTACTTAATAATATTTGCTTTTACGGGTGTTTCTTGCTCCGAAGACGTCGTGGCGGTTCTCGGAACGGACGTGCCCTACTCGTTCTTCGGAGTACTGTCCCCGCAGCTCGATCGACAGGTTCTCAGGCTGTATTCGATTGACGGGGTGCTCGAGCCTATCTCGCCGACACCGATCGATGCCGACGTTACGTCCGTGGCACGGTCGAACCTAACTACACGGGTGTGGAGAGATTCCATTATTACGGAACCGGACGGGATGTTCGCTCATGTGTTCACGGCTCCGTTTGCCGCCGAGTTTGGAGAGACCTATGAAATCACAGCAACACGATCAGACGGAGCCGCTACCGGGGTTGTCGTGACCGTACCTGCTTTCTCTGAATTAGTCGTGCCGCCAAAGTTGGAAAAACCGCCGGCGGTACTGGACGTGCAGGTCACCGGCACCCCTCCCAACCTTATTCGCGTTCAGGTTATCTATCACTATAAGTTCCAGAGCTTCACCGGGACCGAGCGCGACAGCACCGCCATCGCCTACGACGGAGTAGGGTCGCAGCAACCGACCTCTTTCCTGATCCCAGTCCAGGTTTCCCGTGATACGGCTTTCATTCGCTCTCTCGTGAAAGACCGGTTCGGCGTCGACACCGAAATCAAGGTTGTACTGATACGAACTAAGCTCATCGTGGCGAATAGGGAGTGGTCGCCGCCGGGTGGTATCTTCGATCCCGAAATACTCGTCGAGCCCGGAACGATGTCGAACGTGACAGGCGGGTTCGGGTTTGTGGGCGCGGGGTTCAGTCTGGCGAAATCATGGGCGCCAAATGATACCCTTCTCGTGAAAAGGTAGCTGGGTCGCATCTCTCCGCCAGCGAAGAACGCCATTTCAACCGCTGCACCAGGATCCACGTGGATGTGTCCAGGTTGCGTGATATCTCTCCAATGCATATCTACGCTGATATTGCCAACGTT
>JAHHLP010000347.1 GCA_018679295.1 Rhodothermia bacterium | reverse complement strand
GATCTGTTTTGCCATGGTTGTCTATTGCTGAAATGTTTTTCTTGGAAACGAATGTGGGTTGGTACGGGAGGTTAGGAGACGATTCCGAGTATGTCCGACTCCCGCATGATCAGATATTCTTTGTCGTCCAGCGTGATCTCGGTGCCGGCGTACTTACCATAAAGCACGGTATCGCCCTGCTGAACCGACATGTCGATTTTCGTACCGTTCTCGACGCGACCCGGGCCAACAGCGATGATCTTGCCTTTCTGCGGCTTTTCCTTGGCGGTGTCGGGGATGATGAGTCCGCCCGCCGTCGTCTCCTCGGCTGGCTGAGCCTCGACGACAACTCGATCGGCTAGTGGTTTAATGCTTGCCATTTCTCAGTTCCTCCGAGATGGATTCTGATTGGGATAAACTATTTTCTAAAGGTGTTGTTAGCACTCTGAGTCTGCGAGTGCTAATCTGTGGTGCAAAAAAATATCGCCTTTCGGACGTTTTTTTCAAGTTATTTAGAACCTGAAAGGCCAAGAGATTGTTTCGTGAACGGATGAAGAATACTACTCCGGCGCGCACGGCACATCGGGATCGAAAGCCGTACTTCGACCCTGGCCAGAACTCGCTATCATACCGTCAGATTGCCTGGCTCTCGCTGACTGCACTCACGGTCGTCGGCTTGGTTGTCGTCGCGTTCCTGCCACCCTTCGTCAGCCCGGAAACCGGCAAACTCATCATGTCCGGATTTCGCAAGGTCTGCCATCAACTGCCCAGCCGTTCCTTTCAGATAGGCGAAACTCAGGTGGCGCTTTGCCACCGGTGTGTAGGGATCTACGCGGCCATCCCTCTGGCCATACTGCTGTTCGGCGTCCTTCGGCGATGGGAGGGTTTTATCGGCCGCCACCCCGTCTGGACCATCGGTGCATCGCTGATGCCGATGGGCATTGATTGGGGAGCAGATGTCGTCGGGATATGGAGCAACACGCCTACCAGTCGCTTGGTCACCGGAACGGTGTTCGGTGTTGTTGCAGGCTACTTCCTCGCTCGTGCGGTCGTGAACGCGGCCAAGCCGACTACCGACGCTATGGGAGACGTCCCGGCTCAGCCCGCCATGCACTAGATTCGATGCGCCTCAAATTGTTTTTTAGGCGCGCCAGCCGTTTCTTCTTTCCACATCCAAGCACGTAGCCCCAGCGACAATACTGATCTGATACATTATGCCGGAGAAACAGCAGTCGATCATACTTGGCTCCGCGGTTGTGGCAATTCTGTCAACCTCCTATCTCGGATTAATAAACTGCCTGTGCTGTGCCGGTGTACTTGTCGGTGCAATGGTGGCCGTCTGGCACTATACGTCCACCAATTCTCTCACGATGAAAACTGGCGACGGAGCAGTGCTCGGCCTAACCGTTGCGATTATCGGTAGTCTGATCAGTGCAGTTCTCGACTACGTGCTGATAAAGATGGGAATTCGCGCCGACCAGGCCATCATGCAAATGATCCTCGACACCATGGGGGACCAGATGCCGCCGGAATCTTACGACCAGATGATCGAGCAGATGGAGCAGCAGGTCACTATTGCCAGCTTTGCTGTCCAGGCGGTCTTCGGTGTTGTGATTGCAGGGGTCTTTGGAGCGATCGGTGGCGCGATCGGCGCTTCTATTTTCAAGAAGGGCGATTCGGGACTTCCAGCGGCCTGACACGTCGAATTCTTGCTGTCCAGCCACGTTGGACGATGATCGATTCGTTTCCGTGCGATTTCCGGCCGGGCTACATACGGCCACGCCGCAACGCTACCGGCGGTCCGAGGATTTCCGAGAGCAGTATGGCGTCGCGTGTCATGTCGCGATTACCAAGGTGCCTTTTGATACGCTTGGTCTTGCGCGACACGGTCGACTGGCGCTTCGAATAGGGAGAGGCGATCTCCACCTTCCGAAGTTCGTTGAAGGGCGCTGCTGCAACACTACCCTCGGGGCGCCGAGCCCTCTCAAATTGCTCCTCACGCGAAAAGGCTCCTTTCGCCTTCGACGACGTTGGGTCACTACGCAATTCTCGCGGCCTATCTGCCTGGGGCGAACGTTCAGGCACCGGCTTTCCCTGCAAAGTCAAGCCGATTTCTTCGAGGGCCCGCTCAAATTCAGTTCGGAGCGTATCGCCTCTCTCATGCGCTTCATCAGAAGACACCGCACCGTCCTCGCGCTGGCCTTTGCGGGATTGCTCAATCCAGCGCAACAACGCCGGAATGGCAAAGAGGGACAGGATCAGAAGATCAAAAAGGTCCATGTCTTATGTGTCAGCCGCTTGAGTTTGCAAGGTGAAGAGGCTACCGGTCCTCGAAATGTACGTCAACGTAAACTATCGAGAAGCTTGATGATTTTTCGGGATGCGACCGGCATCGCGACGCTATCAAGCTCTTGACGCGTAGCCCACTGCGACTTCAGGTGGGTCTCAGGGTCGCCCGACACCGCTTCAGCTACAAACGGATGAATAGCCACCCTGAAATGTGAATATGCATGACGGACCAACGGAAGCTCCTTGCTGATCGATATCTCGATCCCGAGTTCTTCCCGCACCTCCCGGACGCACGCCTCGCGGGCAGTCTCGCCAGGTTCGAGTTTACCGCCGGGGAATTCCCAAAGACCTCCAAGTAATCCCTTCTCGGAGCGCCGCTGGATGAACACGCGCCCGTCGGCATCATGGATCACGGCTACTGCAGCTAGATGTGTCGGCACTGCGTTCCTCTTGCTTCGAAACGGATACCGATCGATCGTACCGTTCTCGTACGCTGCGCATTCCGTGCTGATGGGGCAGCTCGTGCACTCGGGAGATTTCGGCAGGCACACAGTGGCCCCCAACTCCATGATCGCCTCATTGAACGTCCCCGGGTCCAAACGGTCAATGAGCTCGTTTGCCAAGTCCTGTATTATCCTGCGCCCCGAACTCTTTCGGGGATCGGCGCCAGACTCATACAGGCGACTCAGTACGCGTACCGCGTTACCATCGACCACAGCAAGCGGCAACCCCTCGGCAATTGACAGCACGGCGTTCGCCGTGTAATCCCCGACGCCCGGCAGTGCTAACATTTCATCTCGATCCGTGGGAAAGGTCCCTCCACGTTCCCTGACTACCATTTGCGCGGCCCGATGCATATTGCGAGCTCGTGCATAGTACCCGAGCCCTTCCCAGTCCCGAAGTACATGGTCCAGTTTGGCCTCTGCGAGGGCCTTCACATCCGGGTACTTCTCGACGAAGCGCTCATAATAGGGTTGGGCCTGAGCAACGCGGGTTTGCTGCAACATTACTTCGGAGAGCCAGATTCGGTACGGGTCCCTGGTCCGCCGCCATGGCAGATCGCGCGCTACCGTGGCAAACCACTCGAGCAGGTCCTGGCG
>JAHHLP010000042.1 GCA_018679295.1 Rhodothermia bacterium | reverse complement strand
CTTTGTAGCCCATCTGAACGGTCGCGATGTCGCGCAAATAAACGGGCCGGTCTGTACCGCTGTCGACGATCACGTTAGCGATTTGCTGTATGGTTGCGAACTGGTTAATGGTTCGCACCAGATACTGCTGGGTGGCTTCCTCGAGCCGTCCACCCGACAGGTTGACGTTCTCTGATCCGAGAACTTGCACGACCCGATCCAGGGTCAGCCCGATTTGAGAAAGCTTGTCCTGATCTACGAAGACTTGCACTTCGTCTTCAAGGCCGCCAGAAACCTTGACGGCAGCGACGCCCAGGCTGGACTCAAGGTCTTTCTTGATCTCCTCGTCGGCGAAACGGCGGAGGTACTTCAGGGCCTCTTCGTCGATGGACGCGTCGTCAGGTGGTGACATGCTAACCGGCTGCACGTCCGGCTCGTCCGACTGCCCGGCAATAATCGGCCGATCGGCTTTCTGCCGCAGCGCGAAGCGCATTATGGGGTCAAGCGACGGATCAAAACGCAGAATTACGGGTCGATCGACCTCCAGCGGCAAACGAAGCGCGTCCAGCTTCTCACGGACCTCGAGGCTGGCGTAGTCCATGTCCGTTCCCCAATCGAACTCAAGGACGACGTCGGATTGGCCCGCCCTCGACACCGACCGAAGCTCGTTGACATTCTTGACGACTCCGAGCGTCTCTTCGACAGGCTTCGTCACCAGGTTCTCAATTTCAACCGGTGCCGCACCTACATACTCCGTCCTGACCGTGAGCGTCGGATAACTTAGATCCGGAAGGAGGTTGATGTTCAGTCTGGAAAGGGAAACGGAGCCGAAAAGGAGAACCGCGACCGTGAACATCGCGATAGTAACGCGGCGGCGCGTTGCGATTTCGATTAGCTTCATCTAAGAGTTGCCCGGGTGCTGGGCTCGTTAGGCTTAGGCTCGTTTCGCTGGTTTCGCTACAGCTCGCTGATTATCTCGACCAGTGAACTGTCCTTGAGGTTTGTTTGACCCGTCGTGATGACGGTGGCGCCTTCCTCGATACCTTCCGATACTTCGACGTACTTGTCGTCCTCATAGCCGGTGACAACCTCCTGACGGAACGACATACTGTCCCGGACAACGAAGACCGAGGATGCCATATCCTCAGCGACAACCGCAACCTTGGGCACGAGCAGCGTTCCGGTGTGCGTATCATGGACAATGCGAATGCGGGTGAACATGCCTGGCTTCAGTCGCCGGGACCGGTCGCGAACTTCGACAGTGACCTTGAAGGTCCCCGTCGCCGGGTCCAACACTGGACTGATCCGAAGTATTCTGCCTGTGAATTGTTCATCCGGGAACGCATCGACGCGCACCGAGGCTCGCTGACCCACCTTCAACTTTTGCAGCTCTCTTTCCGGCACGTGCATTACGGCCAGAAGGGGATCGAAATCAGTGATACGGAAGGTCGGTTCAAATGCCTGAACCATGTTTCCCACCTTGATCATGCGTTCTGACACCACCCCACTGATCGGTGCTACGACCGTCGTGTGCTGCAGGCTAAGCTGGGCGAGATCTCGCGCGGCCTTTTGCGCCTCGTACTCGGACCTTACGCGCTCGTATTCCTCCGTACTTACGAGCTGCTTCTCGTGCAACTCCTCGTTTCTGGCATACTCTCTCTGAAGCTTCTGCAGACTGGCCTCCGCTCGCTCGAGCTCAAGCGACAGCCGGTCGTCCTCCAGCTGCGCCAGTTTCTGGCCGATTCTCACATAGCCTCCTTCCTCCACGAATAGCTGAGCGACAATGCCGCCAGACTTTGCCACGACCGTCGCCTCGTCCTCAGCCTCCAATGTGGCGGTGCCCACGAGATGCGCCGAGATGTCACCCCGGATGACTGTAGAAACCTCAACGGGAACTGCGGTCTTGTCCTCGTCCTCGCCTTCCGAGTCCATCGACCGGGCATCGTTGCCACAGCCAACTTGGGAAAGGGATGCAAGGACGAGAATAGACAGTCCAAAGAATGAAAAAATGCGATACATATTTGTGCGGTGCTTCAGGCCTGATCCCGGTAGCCGACAGTTGCCGCCTTCGGAACCGAGAATTTGCGGATATTAGTTGCCGATAGCGCGTACGGACAGGAGCAAACCTTGTTGCGTGGGACCAAAACTTACGCACTTGTGGTGGATCCGCATCTGGAGTGCTGCCTAATGACCCGACCTACCGACCTGCAGATGACCCTGTGATGGCTATAAACCCAGATGCTCTTGATCGCTGTCCTTGGGCTCGGAGCGATCTCGACATAGCTTATCACGATGCTGAGTGGGGAGTGCCGGTACATGACGACACTACAATGTTCGAGTTCCTCGTTCTGGAAGGAGCGCAGGCGGGTCTTTCTTGGAGCACGATCCTGCGAAAGCGCGATGCCTACAGATCCGCCTATCGGGGCTTTGCTCCGGAGGTAGTAGCACAGTTCGGCGAGAAAGACATTCAGCGGCTATTGAAGAACGACGGTATCGTCCGAAATCGTCTTAAGGTCAGATCCTCGATCGAGAACGCGCGGCATTTTTGTGAGGTTCAGTCCGAGTACGGCTCATTCTGGCGCTATGCGTGGGAATTCGTGGGCGGTGCTGCGAGGCAAAACGCTTTCGAGTCGATGTCTAAGGTGCCGGCAAAGACGATTGAGTCGGAGCGTATGAGCAAGGATCTGAGGAAGAGAGGATTTCGATTCGTCGGTCCCACAATCTGCTATGCATTCATGCAAGCGACAGGAATGGTCAACGATCACCTTGTGGATTGCTTTCGGCGTGAGCAGATTGCCGCTCTGGCAACGTAGAAACCCGCGGGTTTCACACAAGACAGGAAATCACACAGAAGGCAGCCAGCGACCGTCCCAACGCTACCGTTTCGGAATCATCCCCAGCCTCACCAATCCGTGCCGAAGCTTCTCTTCGTGCTGGTTTTCCTGTTGCCGGCGATCGAGTCGGTGGCTCAGAGTCGTCTATTGGATCGCTCCCCTGATGTCGACACGTTGAGGGTAACGGACGATCGTGTCTTGCGGTTGAAGCCGTTTCTCGTGCCGGAATCGGTTCGCGTGTTTCAGCAGGGGACGCGCATCGATTCTACTAAGTATGAGGTGGGAGCACGGTTTGGGGTTTTGATGCTGGGTGCCTCGTTTGTGCCAGGAGACACGGTCGTCGTTTCCTACGAGGCCCTTCCCTTTACCTTCGAGGACACGTACCGTGCTGTACCGCAGGTTATCGGCAACCAGGCGTCCGTTCTCACCGGGCCGAGGCGGACGGCGTCCGAGCGAGATTTCGCGGGCGAAAGCGCAGGTTCGATCTTCGGTAGTTCGCGCCTCCGAAAAAGCGGATCCATCACGCGCGGTGTAATCGCCGGCAACAATCAAGACGCGACAATCGAGTCGGGACTCCGAATGCAGCTGAGTGGCGAGATCGTCGACGGGGTGAATCTGCGTGCAGTCCTGACTGACGAAAACACTCCCATCTTACCCGAGGGTACGACGCAGAGAATCAACGAATTTGATCGCGTATTTATCGAGGTCAGCTCGCGTCGCGGGACGGCGCAACTGGGTGACTTCGATCTCGCAGTGACGGGCCCCGAGTTCGCGCAGTTCAATCGTAAACTGCAGGGCGCGAAGGTTGAGGGACTTCTTCCCACTGCTCATCGGTTCTACCGAGGCGGATCTGTTACGGCCGCCGGCGCGACCAGTCGCGGCACGTTCCGATCACAGGAGATCAACGGGCTAGAGGGGGTGCAGGGACCGTACCGACTTGAGGGTCAGTTTGGCGAGCGCTTCATCATTGTCGTTCCAGGGACCGAGGTTGTTTATATCGACGGCCGAAGGACGACGCGCGGAGAAACAAACGACTATACCATCGATTACGCCACCGCCGAGATCACGTTTACTCCCCGGCAAATCATAACAGCCAACAAGCGCATCACCGTCGAATTTCAGTACTCGACGAACCAGTTCACACGCACTCTCGTCGCAGCAAGTGTGACCTCGAGATTCGGACCGTCAAACCGAGATGCAGGGCGGCTGTCATTGACCGTAATCCGCGAAGCGGATGGGAAAGACTTCAATGAAGAGTTTGGTCTTACCTCAACGGACTCTCTTCTACTAGCGGAGAGTGGAGACGGGGTTGCAGCGCGATCGGGCGCTGAACTCGTTGGCTACGATCCAGAGGCGTCCTTCGTCCAGTACATCCGGCAACCGCGCCCCTTCTCTGACGTCACGGACGATTCCATTTTCGTTGCACTTAACGCTGAGCCGAATCCCGGCACGCCAGTGTTTCGTGTGCAGTTCAGCCGCGTGCAACCCGGGGCAGGAAGCTATGTGCGCAGTGGACGGTCTGTGAACGGAATTCTCTACGAGTTTGCCGGCCCGGGTATGGGTGACTACGAACCGATTCGCGTCTTGCCAAAGCCGAGACTTCAGCAGGTCGTTGATCTTCGCGGCGAGGTTGAGCCCGTGGCAGGATTGCAGCTGTTTGGGGAGTGGGCAAGTTCTACAGACAATCAAAACCGGCTTTCGTCGCTCGACACCTCGGACGACGACGGTCATGCCTACACGGTCGGTTTGAGAGCGCCCCCCCTGTCAATTGGCCTCGGCGGAGCCGCGGTGGCTGCTGAGTTTCGACGCCGATTTGTCCACGAGCACTTCCGATCATTCAATCGAATAAGGGAGGTCGAGTTCGGGCGCAAATGGAACCTCGACGGCCGCAGTGCCGGGGTGGCAGGCGGGAACAGCCTCGGCGTGGCAGAGACCACTGACGAAGCGGCTGTAGAGGCGAGGTTCAACTCGAGGTCGTTCCTGCGAGGCGAGTGGGGATCGTTCTCTCTTGGCAGCAATTTCCACGCCATCCGGCGGAAGGGAATCGCGGAATTTGGAACGGAAGAGGGCGGGAGTCTCAAATATAGTTCCGAGTACGTCACGAGCACGGATAGAGGTCTCGACCGGCGGGGCAAGTGGCTTAGACAGTTGGGCAGCGTCCGTTACACCAACCTTCTGGGACCGATCACCCCTTCAGTTGAGGTCGAACACGAAGACAGACGCCAGCGCGACCTTACGGCTGACAGCCTAACGGGCGCTTCCCTTGCATTTGTCGAGGTTCGGCCTGCCCTGACCTATGCGCTGCAGCACCTCGAATTGGGAAGCTCGGCCGACATTCGTTCCGAGCGGTTCGTACTAGATGGACGCCTCCAGGACGCTGCAACGGGCTGGACAATCAGGGGCTTCTTCACCTACCGGTCCGGGCTGAAGTTTTCGACAGACGGCAACGTGGGGGTTCGACGTCGGCGCTTCCGAGATCGGTTTCGGATATCGCAGGGACGACAAAACTCCGAGTCGGTGGTGATGAGATGGAAGGGTTCCTACCGGCCGTTTAAGAGGGCTGTCGACGCATCCTGGTTCTACGAAGCGCAGACGGAACGCACGCCGAAGCTGCAAGAGATTTACGTGCGTACGGGGCCTGAGCTCGGGCAGTTTGTGTGGACGGATTTCAATGGCGATGGAGCGATCCAGATCGACGAATTCATTCCCGAAACAACTCCAAACGAAGGAAACTATGTAAAGACGTTCGTTCCTTCGGACTCGCTGTTCTCCATCATCGGCGTTCAGGCCCGGCTCCGGGTTGCAATCGACCCCGGTAAGGTGTGGTCGCGCGACCTCGGCGGGGTCAAACGTATCCTGGGACAGGTTTCGACCCGAACGACGCTTGAAGTCCTTGAAAAGAGTCAACGACAGGAACTGAAGGACATCTACCTACTGAGGCTAAGAAACTTCAGAAAGCCGGGCAGCACGCTCAATGGCAGGCTCCTCATCCGTCAGGAAGTGAGCCTGTTCAAGCGTCGTACCGACTACGGGTTTGACTTCGCGTTCAGCCAGGTTCGCAACCTTACCGACCTTGCTGCCGGGCTGGAAGAGCGGTTCATCAACTCTGTCCAGTTGTCGGGACGCTATCGTCCTGTCAGGACCGTTGCTGCTTCGCTCACGGTGACCACCGACATAAACCGGACGGAGAGTGCCAACTTCGCCTCGCGTCAGTTCGACCTCAAGACTCTCCGAGTCGTGCCGGACGTCACGTATTCACCCAATCGATCCTGGCAGGTCAAGATCGGGGCGGATATCGCTGACAAGAAAGACCGGCGCTTCGAAAGATCTGCGAGAATCATCAAGTTGCCCGTTGAAGTCCGCCACAACAGGGCGAGAAAACTGCAGGTGACCGGGCGCGTAGAGGTGGCGGACGTCACGCTGCAAGGAGAGGCCGACGGTTTCGCGCAGTTCGAGTTGACCGACGGCCGTGGTGCGGGTCGATCATTCTTGTGGTCGGCGAGCGCACGCTATGCCATCAACCAGTTCATCCGTGCGACCTTGAGCTATGACGGTCGCTCGCCGGCTGCCGCTCCGACGCTTCATACGGTGCGCATGCAGGTCAGCGCGATCTTCTAGGTGGTCGCCTCAGCCACAGGGTCGGCGAATTCGTCATAGCGCACCCGCTCGATGTCAATGCCGGCGTCAGAAAGTTTGCCCTCTAGGTTCTCGTAGCCGCGATCAAGGTGATACACCCGTAAAACGTGGGTTTCGCCAGAGGCGACGAGACCCGCAAGGACAAGCGAAACGCTCGCGCGCAGATCTGTGCTCATTACCTGCGCACCTGTCAGTGGAACGCCGCCCTCTACTACCACCTCGTTTCCCAGCACGATGGCATTCATCCCCATGCGCCGAAGCTCGGCTATGTGCTTGAAGCGGTCTGAATAAATCGTGTCGACGACCTTTGCATTCCCACGGCCCTGGCTGAGCAGCACGGTCCATTGGGCCTGGAGGTCCGTTGGAAATCCGGGGTAGATGCCGGTCGCGATGGAGACCGGCTTGAGCTCCTCAGGAGCGACGACGTGAACCGTACCGTCCTCATCGCTGGTGAGGCCTGTGCCGGTCTCAACAAACGCGTCGACAAAAGCCTGTCCGAGATGATCGGGTTGAGCCCCGAGGATTGTGACTGGCTCGCCGGGCCGACCTGCGATTGCAGCCGCTATCATGAACGTGCCCAGTTCGATGCGGTCGGCGCAATTCGTAACGGTCGCAGATTCCAGCCCCTCGACACCTTCGATTTCTATCGTTGGCGTCCCGAGGCCCTCGATTCTGGCACCCATCTTGCGCAGAGCTTCACCAAATACGACGACGTCAGGCTCACGCGCGGCGTTCTCGATTCGTGACCCTCCGGCTGCCGTCGACGCCGCAAGCATGAGATTCACCGTGGCTCCGACGCTCGACGGTGTCAACTTGAAATTACCCCCTGAGAGGCGTCCACCTCGCGCTTTCGCTACCACATAGCCCCGGTCCAACTCGACGTCTGCACCAAACGCTTTGACGCCCTCGATATGGAGATCGACCGGACGGGGCCCCCACGCGCAGCCACCCGGAAGGGAGACCCGGGCATGCCCCATCCTCGCCAGCAGCGCACCGAGCATGTAGAACGATGCGCGCATGCGTTTGACCAGCTCGTAGGGTGCTTCGGCGTTTTCAACCGATGATGCATCGACTACCAGGCGGTGACTCTCGCGGTCAATGGATACGCGCGCTCCCGTCACGTCGATCACGCGCGAGAATGTATCAATGTCTCGAAGGGCTGGAACATTCTCGATGACAGATACTCCGTTTGCGACGACTGCGCCAGCCATTAGCGGAAGCGCAGTATTCTTGGAACCGCTAACGGTCAAACTGCCTTCGAGGAAGTTACCTCCTCTTACTACCAGCTTGTCCAAGGGGATTGGGATTAAATGATGGGTCTGTTCGTAAGGGAAGATACGATTGGTGTTCCCCTTCTGCGGACCATTTCGGTCCGCCTCCAACAAGGGATTTAGCTGTGGTGAAGAAACCGAAGCCGTAGCTGGGGAATACGGTTACCTATGGACTTCCAACCCATGGAAAATCGAATATACCTGGATCATGCGGCAACCACGCGTCTGGACCCGAGGGTTCTGGAGGCAATGCTCCCAATTCTGCAGGAGGATTTTGGGAATGCTTCGTCCGTTCACACTCTAGGCCGCAAGGCTCGATATCTGGTCGAGGATGCGCGCGAAAGAGTGGCAAAGCACCTGGGTGCAGAAGCGTCGGAAGTCTTCTTTACAAGCGGTGGCACGGAAGCAAACAACGCGGCCGTGCTTGGCTCATTGTGCCACACGGTCATCTCCAACCCTGCAGAGCACGAGTCCGTGTTACAAGCGGTGACGAAGTTTAGCGAGACGGGACGCGTGGGCAATCTACGAGTCGGACCGAACGGCCTCGTGGATCTGGACCAGTTGGAGCGGGAGTGTGCCAAGCTGGACCCTGGATTTCTGGTCTCCGTCATGCGCGTCAACAATGAAACGGGCACAAGGAACGACATTCGGCGTGCGGGCGATATCGTGCATGCCGCCGGGGGATATCTCCATTGCGATGCGGTTCAGGCCGCGGCACATGAGAGGATTGACGTGGACACCCTGGGCGTTGACCTCATGACGCTGTCAGGACACAAGCTCAACGGGCCGAAGGGTGTCGGGGTGCTGTATGTTCGTGCCGGGACACCATTTCGTGGCGTGGTTGTTGGCGGATCGCAGGAGCGCGGACGGCGTGCCGGGACGGAGAATGTCGCGGCAATCGTTGGAATGGCTAAAGCCATGGACCTTGCGAAGGCGGAAATGGAGGACAACGTCCAGCATATCCGAGGCTTGCAGTCGGTTCTCTTAGACAGGATACGAGAGTTATTGGGATCCCGAGTCGTCTTCAATACCCCGAATGAAGACGA
>JAHHLP010000182.1 GCA_018679295.1 Rhodothermia bacterium | reverse complement strand
CTCCTGACCTTCGGTTACCGGGATCCCCAATACGAACCAAGGTAACTTCTGCTCACCCGTCTCCTGACCGGCCGCAAGAAGACGCCGGGATATTGGCACGAAAAGCTCGCGGTGGGCGGGATCAATGACGTTGAAATGGTGGAGCGTCACTCTCGGGATCTCCTCGCCTGCACCGTTCAGGACCGAGTAGTCGAAGGCATGTATGTACCCTGATACAGGGATTGTAACGGTCCCAACAGGCGGAAACACGCCCATGTGCTCGTGACCGTGCACGCCCTGATGCATAGGTAGGTCGACCGGCTCTGTGCGAATAACAAACTCGTCCCCGGTATCATGAAGGGTCTGAGCACTGGCGGTTGCCACTAATACTACTGGCAGCACGAGCAGCCACGATGTGCACGGTACCTTTCTTAAGGCAATCATTATTACAGTCCGGACGTGATGGATTTGTATATGTAGAGGCAGGCAGCCGGATTGCCACTAAGCACTATTGAAATTGTCACTGCGTCCACAAAATAGTAAGGCTTGACACACCGGTCACGAATGAGGTGGCATCCCCTCGTGGGCGTCACCTCGACGTGTTCTCGTCCGAGCTGCGTGTTACCAACGCGTGAAAGACACTCCTCAACATGATGTACGACAGTACCGACTCAGACCTTGAAAGAATGTACAGGAGGACCAAGATACTCGATGCTTTGATCGTGTCATTCTTTGTCTTCAATCTTGTATTTGTCACGGGGATGATCAGTCCCATTCAGATTCTGTACGATGACCTTACGGCAATCGCTTACAGGCCGTGGCCGCCGTCCTTTGTCGTCGAGTGGGTACAATGGTGGGGAGCATCTTTCGACCCTACCCTTATGACCCGGCCTGTCTGGCGATTGACAACTGCATGGATAGATGTGCTCCTGTTTGGACCATTCTACCTTGCGGCTGTCTACGCATTCGTCGGGCGCCGAAACTGGATAAGAGCTCCGGCGCTCATGTATGCCGCCGTCATGTTGACCAATGTGACAATCATCATGTCGGAGAGTTCTTTCGGTTCGGTCCAGGCACCGTTTCCGTTCATTGTCCTGGGTGTGTTTTCGCCATGGATTGTGTTTCCGGTTGTTGTCGTAATTCGCATGACGAAGCCCACACCGTTCAGCGAGTGATTCTCCAGGCACCGGTCACCGGGTCTTCTCCAGATACCATTCTCGGCACCATTGCTGCCCCCATTATCACCAAATTGTGATGGAAGCCCTTCCGCTGTTAAGAAACGATGACGAAAGCGCTTCCTGATGAAACCTCGTACCATTGAATTGCTTAGACGCTTCCAGAAGACATAATCTAATAACTAAATTTAGATAGCTTATTTTATTTTTAGTCTTAATAATTACGCTATTTATTCTATTTCGTCTCAAAAAATTTAGCTGCACGAATACAAGAAGCTGCGGCTGAATTGTCCCACAACAACCCCAACAACAACATGGATCGAAGCCGGACATGGCGCCGATTCCTTTGGAGGATAGATAAATGAAACGACTGACAGCTCTCCTTACGCTACTGCTACTGCCGAATCTGGCGGGTGCACAAATTCCCGTGCCGGCCGAGGCGCCGCTCGTGAATCAGTACATCGCCGATACGTTCGAACAAAGAAGCGACGCGTGGTGGAAAGCGCTCGAGAGTCAGCTACTACTCATGCTGGACAGGCCTGTGGATCAAGTGCACGAAGTTGTGCTGAGAAACATCATTTTCTTTGGACACAGTCATAGTGACAAGCTTGAGCTCCACAAAGCCTCTCCAAAGCTTCTAGAGATCTACAAGCAACGCGAGGACACCGGCTACCGCATACTCGCCCTCTCCGCGCTGCACGCGGTCGGTGGTGAAGAGGAGCTGCGTGAGGCCTTCCGAATCGCTCGCGCCGAAGATTCGGAACGGATCTTCAAGATGACGAGGGCCGCTCTTGCCGATCTCTACAGCCAGCAACACTAAGCATGAGTGGGTTTCATTGAACCAAGAGCCCGGCCAATCCCCTGGCCGGGCTCTTCGCGTATCGTAGCTCCCTCGGTCTAAAGACTGTACTCCTATCCCGCCTCTTTTGCCGCAGAGTCGCCTCTCGGTACGCGGCAGCGATCAGAACCGCAGCTCGACAACCACCGGCAAGTGATCCGAGGGGTACCGCCCCTCGAGTTGATCTGTCAGAACACCGTAGCGCGTCACAGAAGTCGATTCAGACACGAACACATAGTCGATTCTGCGGCCCGGCAAGTCGTTCACTTCAAACCCAAAAAAGGTTGCGCCGGGACCGTAGGCAATTTCGGCTACTGCCGACGCATCGTTCAGACCTATCCGCGCTGAATCGGACGTAATGATCGAGTAGACGCGCGAGTCGGGCTCCGCGTTGAAGTCACCGAGCAGAATAAACGGATCGTCACCAACGCGTGACGCTACGCGGTCAACAATAAGCCGCGACGACTCTTCGCGAGATCGTTCACCAACGTGGTCCAGATGCGCATTGAAAACGTAGAGATGCCTCTTGGTCCCTTGCTCCGCGAGGCGCACCCATGACACGATTCGAGTAATGGCCGCGTCCCATGCAGGCGGACCGGGTAGTTCCGGCTGTGACGAAAGCCAAAAGGTCCCGCTATCCGCGAGGGCGAATCGATCTGACCGGTAGAAGATTGGCACGAACTCGCCTGCCGCCCGGCCATCATCTCGCCCTACACCGTACCAGTTGTACTCTGGAAGCCGCGCAACGAGATCGTCTATCTGGTTTAGCTGTGCCTCCTGCAACGCTGCGATCTCTGCGCCGTGGAAGCGAATCAGCTTCGCGACACGGTCCCTGCGATTAGGCCATGCGTGGATCCCGTCGCCCGGGTTATCGTAGCGGATATTGAAGCTCATCACCACGAGTTGCGATGCGGAATCACTCAATGAGGGGTCGCCAGTCCCCGCACAACCTGACGTCGCCGCAACGACAAGCGCCGGCGCGAGTATGAGATTTCTCAGCGTATGAGGTACGAACAGGCTCATCGTCGGAACCAATGACATTCGGCGGCTGGCAAGTGGCTGGTCCTGTAATACTCGGAACTCGAACCTCGGAGCCGCACACAAGCGTGGCCCCAAACAATAACTGGCAGCCCGCTCGCAATCCCAAAAAACGAATCGGCCCGCGTGACGACCGTCAATGAAGGTCTTCAACAAAAAGACGGCAATTGAAGTCTGGCGAGAATGGCGAGTGTCGCTCATTCTTCTGCCATTCTGCGTCTACTATGTTGTAAACCGACAGGACTACGGGCTGCTGGACAACGCGGACCTGCTGATCCACGAGGCCGGCCATTTCTTCTTCGGCTTCTTCGGTCAGTTCATCCGGGTGGCCGGCGGAACGTTGATGCAGATTCTACTGCCCTCGCTGCTCGTTTGGCACTTCCTGGTTCACTCGTACCGCACCGGCGCTCAAATCGCTCTGTTCTGGCTTGGACACAACTTCCTCAACATAAGCGTGTACGCGGCTGACGCGCAGGCCCGCCTTCTTCCACTGTTGGGCGGCAATCGATCCGGGCACGACTGGCACTATCTCCTTGGCCGACTCGACCTGCTCGAACATGACGCGGTGGTGGGAAATGTCTTCGTTGGCCTCGCTATAATCTGCTTCGGGCTACTTCTGATCATGCCCCGATTCGTAGCCCAGTACGAATGACTTCAAGGGAAGAATTCCAACTGGGCATACGGGTCCTCTGAATCCGCCGCAGAGTCCAGCTTCGAAACGGAAAGACCGAGAAGCCGGACGGCCCTGGGCGGGGGCATGGGTGTGTGGAGCAGCTCACGGCCCACCCGATACAGGTCGGCACTCTCGCACACCGTGCCCGGCAGGGTTCGGCTTCTGGTTCTCACAACGAAATCGTGGTACTTGATCTTCAGGGTTACCGTACGGCCGGAAGCTCCCGCGCGCTCCATTCGGTCCGCCAGTACACGCGCGATCTCCTCAATCTTATCCTCCATCTGCCCGACATCGTCTAAATCCTCGAAGAACGTGCGCTCAGCACCTACCGACTTTCGGCGCCGATCGGGACGGACTTCCCGGTCGTCAAGGCCCCGGACGATGCGGTAGTAGTGTCGGCCCATCTTCCCGAACCGCTGCGCAAGCTCAACTTCGGAAAGCGACTGCAGATCGGCACCCGTAAAGACGCCCTGCTTCTTCATACGTGCCGCCGTGACTTTGCCAATGCCGAAGAACTTTTCGATCGGAAGAGATGCAATGAAGTCGTTGGCGTCCTCTGGCCCGATCACCGTTAAGCCGTCCGGCTTTTCGAAACCTGAAGCGACCTTCGCAAGAAACTTGTTAAAGGAGACGCCGGCCGATGCCGTCAGACGCGTCGTTGCACGAATCTCATCCTTGATCATCCGGGCCAGAAGGGTTGCCGACTTCGGTCCACGAAGTGGATCCGTTACATCGAGGTATGCCTCGTCCAGAGAAAGAGGCTCCACGAGATCGGTAAATGACCGAAAGATCGCCCTGATTTGACGCGAAACTTCTGCGTACACCGACATCCTCGGCTTGACGAAGTTCAGGTCGGGGCAGCGACGCGCCGCTGTGGCGGACGGCATCGCGGATCTGACGCCAAACACACGGGCCTCATAGCTGGCCGCCATCACCACGCCACGGCGCCGGCCGCCGACGGCCACAGGCTTGCCGCGAAGCTCGGGATTGTCGCGCTGCTCGACAGACGCGTAGAAGGCGTCCATGTCGACGTGAATAATCTTTCGCATGGCGTTCGTCCAGAGGCGGACGTCTCATGCCGACGCCTACTCCTCGATCTCGACGCGCACCCCTGCTGAATGAGACGCGAATTCGGGAGCATACATCGACTGAATTGACGTGATTCCGTTTGAAAAATCCCCAGACACATTCGCTCTTAGGGGATACTCAAAAACATACGTCCCTTTCGGAAGATAGCCGATGAAAAAATGCGTCGCTGCATCCCGGGTGCTCTCATAGTATCCGAGTCCGCTTCGGTACTTGTACCCGGACAGAACGTTGAGCGGCTCAAGTCCTGCTCCGCGCATGTCCTTCAGGTGAACGTATTCCATGTCCCTGTCAACCCGGATAATGACGTGGACGACGACCTTGTCGCCGCGTCTCAACGCTGTTTCATCCAGCGGCCTCAAAACCGGTCCGGCATCCGTAATCTCTTCTACAAACAGTCTTTTTTCTATTCGCAACGGTGTCTCAGCAGGCGTAATGCGATCCAGGTCCTCGAAGTACTGCCAGTAGGCAGCGCCCCATGCCGGGCCTGGGCCGGTCTTGGTCACCTCGATCGTGGCAAGATCCGGCGTGACATCGTTACCCTCCCACGATTGATGAACGTAGCCAGTGCCGGCCTCGGCCGTCGACTCATCATCTGTTCGGATGACTCGGTCGCCAACATGAATTGTCGCTGTCCCGGCCTCGTCTATGAGTCGCACGCCACGCATGAGCAAGGCATACACAGCCTCAGTGGTTGCCTTCGTAGTCTTCCAATCCTGCGTCTGCTTTTGCTTCAGTAGCCAGAGCTGCATATCGGAAACCGATTGCGGATCATCCGCTATCTCGTCGAAGGCCTCAATCAGAAGCGCCTGCGTTTCTATGGGCGCCTGGTACCAGAAGAATCCCGTATCGTACTTCCAGTACATTCCCAGCTCGTCAGAATGAAGCGCCAGCTCCCGCAGAGACCGGATAATCTTCCGCGGCGTGTCTGAACCCCCGATCCTGTGAAGAGCCAAGGCAATCATCCCGCGGGCATAGAAGCTGTTGTCGAGCCAGAACTGATTCGCCTGACCCAGATAGTACTCGTACGCCGTTTGCGACTGCTGCGCCACCGTAAACTCGGGGAAGAAACTGCGAGCGTACAGATAATGGATTTGAATCCATCCCAGATGTCGATTGTCGAGGTCGACTCCGGCCGCTACCAGGCTATCGTAGTCCTCTTTAATCTGACGGTCGAGGAAATCCAGTGCCCTGACCAAGGCCGTCGCCAGTGGAGAACGCTGTGCTGGGTCGTAGATACCCAGCTTCCGGAGGTGTCCAAAGCCTGCAACAATGTGCTGTGTTACATAGCGGCTCGGCTGCATACCAGCGAACCACGGCCATGCACCGTTCCCGTACTGATTGTCGATCAATTGGCGCACCGCGTTCTCACGCTCGGTTGCCATGCGCACAAAATCAAACAGCACGCCGATTCTACGCTTCCGTGACGCTTCATCGTGTGCCGCACGCAACCATGGCGTCTCCTCAATGACAAGCGACTTCAGTTCCGAGTTCTTCTCGAGTGCCGACTGAAGAGCGCCTGCATCCAGGTCACTCCAGCGCTGAAAGACCTGCTCAATGGTCGGATTCTGCCCAACGATGTGCGAGGCGATGGTGTTCGCGTATAGACGACTGAAGATTTGCTCCGAGCATTCGTGCGGAAACTCCATCATGTACGGCAATGCCTGCACGGCATACCAGACGGGATTTGGCGTGTATTCCAGAGCAAAGGAATGATGCCGCAGCGTCGGTGAACGGTTTTCGAGAAGCTTTTCAAAAACGAACGTCTTGGTACCCGGGCCGCGCATTGGCAGCGGCAGGCTCTCGGTGACCATCATCCGATTCGTTAACACCGGAAGGGGCTTCTGCTCGCCATCCTCATGATCTCCAGCCCTTGCGGTAACGCGATAGATTACCAGGTCCACGCCGGATGGGACGGAGATGGACCATTGAAGGCCCTGACTCACACCGCGCTCAAGGTTAAAGTCGATTGAAGCCGACGTGTTGGCAAAATCGGCGTCGATAGGCTGCATCGTTGCAGCGTCGAATAGACTGAGTCGCGCCGTTCCCGTTAGAATCGCGTCAGACAGGTTCTGGACGCTGGCCGCAAACTGCATCGCATCTCCCTCCCTGAAAAAGCGTGGTGCGTTGGCCGTGATCATGAGGTCTTTGCGAGTCTCAGTCGTCGCCGTGAGATTTCCAAAGTGGACGTCCGGAGTGTGCGCGAGCGCGAGAAGCTTCCACCGGGTCAGGGCTTCCGGAATCTGAAATCGAAGCACTGTTTCACCTTCCTCGTTGGTAGTGAGATCGGGGAAGAAGAAGGCGGTCTCGTTGAAGTTGGTTCTTACCGGTCCGGAGGCGTCGACGCCGGTCTCTGCCGGAGCCGGCTCCTCAGCCATCTGCCCACCCATTCCATCGTCACCCTCGGCCTCTTCCATGAGAGCAGTGTCTTGCTCGACCATCTTGGCTGCCTCCGGCGCGCGGGCATACATGACGTCGAAACGATGACGATACAGGAATCGATTGAGGCCGAACAAGTTGAGCGTTTCGAATCGGCGGCGGGAGTAGGATGCGCTCCGGTTCCACCCGCCCTGCAGCGACGCGCTTTCCTGGTCCCACCATTCACTTCCGCGCCAACGCAACGCGGCCGTCCTCTCATCGAGCGGATTGAAGTACCAATCGTGTGCGACAAACTGATCAAGCGACGCATCGTACATCGACGCGAGAAGCTCGGCAACGACCGGCTCTCCGAGATGACCCGTAACGCGAATCCGCCACTCCTCGGCCGACCCGGGGTAGAGCAGGTCCCGAAAAGTCTCGAGTCGCACATTCAACTGCCGATCCGTATACGGAACCCGTATGAGTTCGGAGTGGGTGTACAGTCGATCGAAACGAACGTAGGTCAAGTGCACCGCGAAATTACCTCGGTCGGCTTCGCTGATCGGAAACTCCAGTAGCCGCTGTTCATCCGAAATATCCAGAGTCCATCGTTCGGTGATACGGTTTCGGCGCTCTACTTCGACGAACACGCGTGACTCGGGCGCCCCGGTCCCGACGAGAAGGACTGCGCGCTCGCCGGGCTCTCCTGTTGTCTTAACAGGAACGTACCAGTCAAGGGCAGGGATGGGCAGCCCTTTCTGTCCGGTCGAAACCACGTTGATGATTCGCTCGGAGCGGACTTCACGGCCCTTCGTGTCCTTAGCGGTCGTCACGATGCGATACTTGCCAGGTCGGAGGGCCGCCACCGCATCAGCTTCAACAGCGACGGAGTCAGACGAGTCAAACGCGGTGTCGATGATCGTCTCCGCAACCGGCCAGTTCGCCGGATCATCCTCGTCGTCGTAGACGTCGAGCGGAAAGATTGTCAGGAAGCGGTCTCGATCGAGAATCGGCCGATCGACGCGTGGCCACGGACGAGACCGGAATAGTCGATCGGGTGGCTGCAGCCGGCCTACTACCAGGCGGCCACGCAAGGCAATATCGACACCCTCGAGGTTGCGTGCGGCGATGCGGATCGGCTCGGCGCTCTCAACGACGATCGATTCGGGGCTTTGGATCTCCAGTATGACTGATGTGAACCCAACCGTAACCGACGTCCGACCGGACTGCGTCTCTCCCGCTACGTCCGTTGCATCGACCAATATCTCAAAGACAAAACTCGCATTCGAAGAGGGGTCAATTTGGGGATCGGGTTTCGCCTCAAAGGAAACCAGAAACTCGCCGTCCTTGCCAGTCTTCATGGACCCGGAAGCTATCTCGGCCTCTGACCAATTAGGCGGTTCACCCCGCCAGAAGAACCACGGTCGGATCATGGGGCGACGAACTACCCGGTAGCGGACTTCCGCACCGTCGACTGGCGCACCACTAAAGGCGCGGGCTTCACCGCGGACTTCGACCGCGCTGCCCAGATCAACCTCGCCTTCGACGTCTTCGAAGGTGACCTCGAAGCGTGGGCGCTTGTATTCCTCGACCCGAATCGACGCAGAGCCGTGCGGATCGCGAATCGTCATCCGCCCGGTGCCGGCCCCTATCGGCGCCGTGAACTTCCCGTGCACCGTCCCAAATTCGTTGGAAGTCAGTTCGACCGTCTCAACGTCACGACCATTGGGGTCCACAAGTTGAAAAACCGTTTTCTCGTTGTTGCGAACCGAGTGGCGATCGCCCTCTTTGACGAGCAAGATCGCCTTAAAGAAGACCGTCTGGCCCGGGCGATAGATGGCGCGGTCCGTGAAGACATGGGACACGCGCTCGATCACCTCTCCCGAGTCGCCGTACGCGTATGCGTAGCGCTGCGATGTGCCGACCAGCCGGTCGGCGGCGTCCTGCACGGTGAACGCGAACGGACGCCTCTGATCGGATTCAAGACTTACGAAACCGTCCGAATCCGTATGAGACCTTCCAGTCTGGCGCATCAGGCGATCACCGGCCTCATAGTTGATCGAGAACGTCGTGACCCGTGCACCCGCAACGGGCCGGCCGCTTGCGCGGTCAACGACTCGAATCTGCAGCTGACCGGTGGGTAGGTTGCGCTCAATCACGCTGAGATTGGAGCTGGCAAACGGTACGACTGCGCGCGCGTGATTGTCTTTCGAGAAGTCTGGGCTGCTTCCGATCAGGAGAGCGTACAGTCCAATGGGTACGGCGTCTATCGTGACCTCGGTCGAATGCAACTGGTAATCCGAATCAGGCCGAAGCGAAAAAGACGACTGCGTGACTCGCGGCCGCCGTGTTATTTCATCTTCCAGCTCCCGTCGCTCATCGGGCCGGTACGACAACCAGTTGCGAGCCTCCTCCTCGGACATGCGTACAACAGCGGTGTACACTTGAGAAACGTTGCGGTACTCCAGTCTAACACGGGATATGGTCTCGGGACTGACCGACCGCTCTGTGATAGCCGTCACCTGGCGGGATTCGATCGAAAGATTGAGAGCGCGGCAGTTTGAGGCACCCACAGAGTTTGGGAATCGAGCGATGGCTGCACTGCAGATATCGTGGGCGTCCTTCAGCTTCCACCGCAGATCCTCGTCACCGAACGGGTGATACTGAAATCCTTCTTGAGAGATTGCGCTTGCGAGTGAAAAGCTGACATCCGTACCGATCGGGACATCAAGGCGTTCTCGCTCCATCTCTCGCAGTCGCTCCACATATAGCGAGTTTCGCTCCGGTACCGCGCTGTGCTCGCGAACGTATCGTAACCGTTCCAGGTCAACACTGACGAGGGCGTCAGGGGTTTGGTCACCGAGATGAAGCTGGATCAGCGACTGATAGATGCGGATCACCCGAAACGTCGGTGACAGCGTGTCCGGACTTTGGATGTTGAATCGGGCAAAAGCTTCCGCAGGCGCCATGAACTCCGTAGCCGAAAAGTCGAATGGACTCTGAGGCTCATGGAGTCCCGTTTCGGTATTGCCGAGGATCTGGATTGCCCGGTGTGCGAGGAAATCGAAGACCGTCGGGCGAAGGAACCTGTCTCTTTCTGGACCCACAAGAAGAATCTCAAATCGGCTGAGGTCCGCAGACGACAGGAGATCCTGGTTGTCGAGTGACTGCGTGAGCTGTTGTATGGACTCGGCGATTAGCCGTTGCGCGCTCCATGCTTCTATATCGTCTTCGCCGTCATCTGGAATTGCCCCGCGATCCATCAGGAGCCAGCGACGCGACTGGTAGTACTGGAAGTAAATCTCACCAAGCACGGACGCTAATACGGCAGATGCGACCGGATCGAGGTTGTCCTTTTCGGACCTCAGGTCACCGACCACCGTGTTGATCTCATCCTCTTCGAGCTGTGCCGAGTAGCGCGCACGATAGAGTAGGGCCTTCAGGATCTGGTCTTGATCCGATCGGTTTCGGGCGAGTGCGAAAATTTCGGCCGACTTATCGCGTGCCGACCGCGCGAGGCCCTCACCGTCAAGCGCGTCTACCTCTGCCCACAACCTTTCATATGATGGAGAATCCTGTGCCATGGCAGATGTTGAGCAGCCGAGCAGGCACGCAAATGCTACAATGGCGGCCGCCTTCACTGGTATCTTATTCATAGGATCGCGCAAACGGAGAGGGGGAGTCGGAGGCATCAGGTAGCCGATCAATTGCAATCAATCAATACCCACCAAACCTTCTCCGGCATGGAAAACGAATAATAGTAAGATTATACTGGCGAACAACGATTCGAAAGGGTCCTCTATTGTCTGGGTGGCCACTGCTGAGAAACGCTCACACGACGTGACGCCCAAATACTGGCTAGTGGACCTCGGCGGGTTTCGGGTCGGCTACTCGTTCGGCGAGCAAGTCGCACCTACGGACTCGAGATGGAGCTCTTTTCGATAGGCAGCCTGCTTGCCTGCCTCGAAATTCAGGACCTCGACCGTCTCGTCATACAACCGCCGCGCCTTCGCGGAATTATCTGCGATGCAGACTACTCCGAGTTTTCCAAACTCGGAGAGGGCACCGACCAGATGGAAGACGACCCCTTGCTGGGTCCCGCCGTGGAAGTGTAGATCATGATCGACGGCTATATCGATGAGATCGCCCGGCGTGAGTCCTCGATAGTCATCGCTCTGCAGGTTGTCGGAAGCGTAGTAGTACCGCTCCCTTCCCGTGGGTGTGTGATAGAGGCCACTCGACTCATCGTACTTGCCGTCAGTGAGGAACTGCAGCATCAGGAACGGATGCGTAGTACCGCCTTTCCTCAGATTGATCTCGATCGCATAGTGGTCCCACGCGTCTTCATTCTTGACCGATATGAAGTCGATCCCGTATCGCCCCCGTACGTCGTAGCTCTTTAGCACCTCCGACACCCGGCAGCCGGCCTCCTGCACGTCGAGTCGATACTCGGCATCCGCGGGAAACGCACAGCCAAGGAAAATCTGCCCGGAGCTGCCGCCCAATACCTGGTCGTGCGTCGATATCACTGCGGCGTTGCCAAGCGGATCGATGCGACACTGCGCGGATGGCGATCGCTTGAAGTCTCCATCGATCCAACTCTCAACAATCCCACCCATTTCAGCGAACTTCTCCACGTAGTGCGGCCACGTCTCCCCTGCCGCCTCGAACCGAATCCTCCGTGGCAGCTCTTCGCGAACCCACGATACCAGTCCTCCGGTCGGCGCATCCTCCAGCCAGAACGTGGCGTTGCCTTCTCCCGAGAAACCTTCGTCCAGTTTGATGACGGCCCGGCGGAGGTTTCGATTTCGCTGCTTCAATTCAGCGATGGCGAGCGCAATATCCTCCTTACTCCGCAGGTCTTCGTAACCGTCGGGCATCTGGATTCCAGCGTCGCGAAAAACCTTGCGGCTGCCGCTCTTCGACCCAAGCCAACAAAGGGCGGGATCACACGCATACAAGGGGATACCAAGGCGAACCGCCAGCGTCCGCTCCATCGGTGTCGCGTTGAAGCAGGAGATGTGCGCCTTTTCAGGATCCGGTACGGCACTCAAGATGCGCTGCATGAGTCGGGGCCGCTCGAGAATCTTCTGGCTCAACGGTATCTCCGCCCCGTCGAAGCACGTCAATAGTGTAAGCCGCTTTCGCGCGTGACTGCTCGGAATTCCGGGCAGCAGGTTGAGATAATAATCGATGATCGTCGGCGCAATCGGCTGACTTGTAACATACACCAGGTTCGTGGACGGCAGCCTGAGCAGCATCAGCATGAACAGCATGCGCTCCTCATAATGGTGGACGCCCGAGATTCGGCCAAGCACGTCGGTGTCCATGGAAAGGCTTGGAATCACGACCACGGAGCGTGGCTCGCGAGGATCGGGGAAGATTCGGCCCCATAGGTCGCCAAGCCGAGCCTGGATGGCATCAAAGGCAGCCATCTCGGCTTCGCTCCCCGGCTCAGGGAACCCGCCCCATGGATTATCGGGGTGATCGGGTCGGAGGTTCCGTAATTCGGATAGATGCAGCAACGTCCTTGAGCGCCAGGTGATCAGCCTATTAACAATCCACAACGCCGGCGGCGACGGGAAGGGGGAAACTCCTGTTCCCGCGGTCGGGGTCCACCCTACAAACAACCGCACCGCAGGCTGTTACGGCTTACCCAAATCTAACAAAATAGGCGAAGGAGAGCGACGTGCAGGCAGGAAGATTATGTCGAAGGTGCCGGTGCCGGGATTGTGGACCCTCTTAATCAGTCCCCGACGCGGAATAGATCTGCGTTTCGGGCTTGAAGGCGAACCACGCGAACGCGAAGTAATTCCCATGGGGAATGAGTTCCAGCTGTCTCCCCTTGAGGGGACCCGCCACAGCCACACCTGTTATGTCCCAGCGGGATCCGGTTTCGTTGTCTATGAAGGTGCCGCCCTCGAACTCGAAGCTCAACAGCCTGTCGCCGACGGTCCTTTTGAAGACTCCCGTCGTTCCTTGCTCCTTCGCTTCTCGAATAATGGCATCGCCGAGCGCGGTTGCTGCGCCCTGGCCGTGAAATACAA
>JAHHLP010000457.1 GCA_018679295.1 Rhodothermia bacterium | reverse complement strand
ATCGGCCGCCAGAGTACCGCCTACATTGTCTCGGCCGCGGAGATCGTAGAGGCGCAGAAGCGCGAATCGGCCCGACTCGCCGAAGCCAAAGCGGACAAGAACATCGTTGAGGCAGAGAACGAGGTACGGATACTCAGGGCCCAGCTGGGAGCACGTGCTGAGGCGGAGGAAGCCAAGGTGGCGATCGCAGCGAAAGTTGCCGAAGCACGAGCGGCCCAGGAACTTGCAGATGAGGAGATTCTCCTGTCAGAAAAGAAACAGCGTGCAGAGGTCGTGGTAGCCGCCGAGGCTGAACGGCAAGCCAATGAAGAGCGCGCTATTGGTGAGGCGGCGCGCATCCTCGAAGACGGCAAGGCAGAAGTCGCCGTGCTCAAGGAGAAGCTTCAATTGTGGATCGAGGCCGGACCGGATGCAGAGCGATTGTTCCTGATTCAAATGCTCCCCGATATTCTAAAGCAGGTCGTCAAAACCGTCGACAACCTCACGATCGACAAGATCACGGTCGTGGACAGCGGCCAGCCCGGAAGTGGCGGAGGCGTTCCGAGTGTTTTCAATCAGATTGCGGGATCCACTCCGGCACTGCTAGAGAGCCTGAAGGCATCCACAGGAATAGACATTGCAGGAATGCTGCAGAGAGCAGGAAACGTGGAGACGCAATCAGAAAAAAGAGATAACGGCAATCGCCCCGACTAACGGCGCGTCTGGTGCCGCGACTACTCCGTCACTGTCACGACAATAGTGCGACCTCTCTTCTCCTCATAGGCTATCTCGTCGGGGATTTCGCTTACGAGCCGGGCAACCGGAATACGTTCGACAGGCCCGCGCTCTATTACCGATTCCGAAGAGAATAATGTTCTGAACTGTTCGGGTGGTGCCGTCAGGTAGTCGGCGGAAGAGGCCTCGCGCGGCTCGACGACGGACAACACCAGCTTAAGGCGCGGAATGTTCGACTTTACCTGGATAGCATCTCTCGGATCGATGCCTGCTAGTGAGGCCGATCTACTTCGTGACGGCAAAACGAGTCGCGTGTCCGGAGACCGGCTGATGGTCACTTTGTGGCTTCCACGGTCCAGGCTCTGCGCCTGAACGAGGCCTACGAGCAGAAAAGCGGGGATTATGTACGTCGCGCGTCTTAACACATCCTTCATATCGGCCGGTCAGGGTAGCGATCTTAAATGAATCTTAACAATTGATCGCAAGTGATACAAAGGGTGGCGACTAGTCGTCGCAGAAATCGGTCGAAATGTCCTCCACAAGAATCCCTGGAAGTACAAGAACGTCTCCGGCGGGCAGAAGAACGCCCTCAAGTGACACCGCCTCTCGATTCGAATACCAGATGGCCGGCCACATCAACTGGTGCCCGATCTCGGCAGCTGCAATGTCTTGAATCGTTTGCCCGGCCTCACCGACGTCTATTCTTCTCGGCCGCGCCCGAGCCTCCACGGTGAACGTCCGCATCTCGACAATCAACTCGTCACCTATATCGACGCGGTCCGGGTCTGGAACACGATCCCGATTGGAAAGCCAGACAAACGGCCAGAGCTGCGCGTGACCATACACATCCCGAGCGATGGTCGAAAGCGTCTCTCCTGCCTGCGTTCGTCTTTGGATTGTTGGCCGAGGACGACAAGTGCGAGATGGAGCGCCGGCGAGCGAATCCGAGGCGGGACGATTGTGCGGTTCGTCGCCGACATTGGGAACCTCGCGGGTCAGATCACCGGAAGAGACAATCTGAATGTTCCGTTTCTTCAGAACGGCGAACATATCCAGCCCGGCCGATTCACCGGGATCGACCGTGAAGGTGTAGACTTCCTCCTTCGACGAGTAGTTTGGAGGAAGGTCCGCGTAGATAACGCGAGCGGTATAGGCCCCCGGGCGAATTCCCGTGAATGTGATCTTTCCTGCTACGTTGGTTAGCGCGCGGCTTCGACCATAGGCATCCTCGATTTCGATCACGGCAGCATCAACCGGAATAAGTGGCGGTTGGCCCGCTGCCTTCTCAGAGGCCGAAGCTTGGCGCTGAAACCTGACGAAAGCCCGGGATGCACGCGCCATGGGTACGTCGATGGTCCTATCCTCGCGGTGGCGAACGCTTATAGTGATCGGCAAATCCGCCATCGGTACGTACTCGACCGACATGGTTGACATGTCGACCCGAAACAGATGTTGGCCCACGCCCGGCCTGGATAGCTCGAACTTCCCCTCATAATCTGTGAGTGCAACATGGTCTCCCATCTGCACCAGAACACTCGAGAAGGGCTGACCACTTTCAAGATCATAGACGCGGCCCGAAATCGGCTTTTCGTTCGAGTGAAACGGATTGGGGACTTTCAGCGGCACCGTCAACCCAATGCCGAAGTCGATGTGACGACTCGATGCGCCAGCGCCAAACGATCCATATTGAACGCGGCCCTCGATACTACCTCCGTTCAAGACCGACCGTGAAGCACGGAAGTAGATGAGATGGTAGATCCCATCTTCCCAGAAACGGTCCCGGCTTGCGAATGCATCCAACTCCAATCTCGTTTGCGAAAACGGCTCGACTCGAACCGCAAGCCGTCCCGCCCAGACGGAACCTGCCAGCGGACGCGCAAGGGTACGCCCGTCGAGACGTTCCAGCGACATCGTCACCGAGTTGTCGTTGCGACCGATTGAAGTCGATATAGCGAAGCGTGTAAAGGAATCAGATATGTCAAGTGCGGGGTCGCGATACTGTCCCAATCTGAGGTTCAGCCCAAGAGCGAACAAAGACCGCGTCAATCTCAGATCTACTCCCGCATCATTTTCATCTGCGCTGCTCGACGACCCACCAGTAACGTTCCTCCATGCATGCGTTGTGAACAACTCGGCCGCGAGGCCCCGTTCGCGCAGCCCGAGGCTGCCTTTTACTTTTGAGACGCGGCGCTGCCAGATTCCGCCCGCCGATGGCTCAAAGGACTGTTGTTCATTTCGCCCGGTCAGCTGAACGGACAGGCCGTCGAGCGGTCGATATGTCGCCGAAGCCTGCCGAAAGTCGTAGTTCGAAAACTGACCTGGGAGTCCGCCACCTGCGTGAACGAGTCGACCTGAAACGAATAGCCTCCTGTCAATCGACCCGGTCATGTTTACAGCAACAGCTTCGCCTCCGCCGGCCCTCTTCATGGTCTCGCCGAACTCAACACCCAGTTTGCCAAAACGATTGGGTTCGTACTCTGCTGCTACGGTAACGGACTGCCGCCGATCGACTCCGGACTGACTTAGAAAATTGACAGCCAACAAGGTCGACTTATTCAAGCGCGCACCGGTTGAGGCTCCGACGTACGAGCGAACCGGAAAACCCAGTCGCGGTCGTGCCCAGAACCCGTCGGCGAAAAAACGGCCGAACTCGTTTCTGATCCGAAGCCCTCTACCTTTGCCGGGCACTTGGGTCAGCGTCGTGAATCCAACTCTCAGGTCTCCGGCCTCCGCTCTCAGCGACCGGGTCTCATAAGCCATCCGAAAAGAGCTGCGCTCCCCGAAGCGCAGGCCGCCACGATCCGGAAAGATGGCTTCGACCTCAATCTTACGATCCCGCTCCTCGTTGATAGCACCCGCCAATTCGGCCTGAACCTGGGCGCCCCCTCGGCTACCCGTTGCGCCACCGACCACGGTGATGCGTCCCGGGATCGACTTCGCACCGCCCCGCTCACTGCCCCGCGCCGGCACAACGTCGAAAGAAACTGCGGTTGTCTTGCGGAGGTCGTTGCACGTCGGAGAAACCGCGGCAATGACAATTGATCGCCGCACGGTTTCAAGCTCGTCCGAAGAGGTGCTGATAAAAACGGACAGCGTCTCAACCTCACCAACGGCGAGGTTTCGAACGTCACCGTTCATCGCTACCTCATAGCCCTTGGGCGCTCTCGCGTCGAGCCGAACTTGAACAGGTATGTTCGCCTCGTTACGTATTACAACCGGGGCGACGATTCCGCTGCCAGCCTCAACGTATCGCTCCGCAGGTTCCGAGCGAATGTCGATATCGCACATTTGACCTACATGAACCTCTCGACTCAGGATCGCGAGCGGCGCACCCGACTCGTCTTCAAGGCTGAATCCAATCCGATACTCACCGGCAGCCGCGCGGGCGGGAATCCGGAGCAAGACCAGCCGACTCACAGACCCGTTTGGCGGGATCTCGACGGAGCCGGCCATAATCCCGACACTCCAACCATCAGGCGTTTCGACGGAGAGGATGGCACGAACGGGCCGGGACGACCGGTTCGCAATCTGCAACGGAACGGTTAGCGATGAACCCGATTCCGCAATGAGGGGATTACCATCTGGTCCGCGATGAGATGAAATGGCAATCTGCGACGACTCCTGGGCGTGAAGCGAATCCGAGCCCAGCGTTGCGGAGACTAACGACACTGCTATGATCGCCCGCCATCTCCACATTACAGTTTTCTAAAGGTTGACCTTGTATTGCGCGCCAAAGATGTTGTCTTCTCCTCCGTCGACGACAATCAGAGCCTCATAAATTCCTCCCGGAGTGCTGCTGAGATCAAATCGGTGCGCGACCGAGGTCCCCGGATAGACCCGGGACTGAGACCCCTCCACACGTCCGGACATCTCTCCCGAATCGTCGTACAGTTCGACCCACGTGTCCGGAATCAGCAGCAGGTTTCCGTTATTCTCAAAGCTTAGCTCGAGGACCTTTTGGCCGCCAGCATCCTCGCGCAAAGCCACTTCCTGGATTTCGATCGAGTACCGCTCAGCACCTCTGATGTGTGTCGCGATTTGTACGCCGTATCGCGTCACTTGCCGAATCCCGAAGGTTGGCTGGTCGGCGTCTCCTAGCGTCGATTGGGGCGAGTCTTTGGGAATTCCCTCGACCATGAGCATACTCCAGTAGCTGCCGTCGGGGCGTTCGCCATCTACCTGTTCCGGAACGGTCACTACGAATGAAACCACCTCGTGGCCGCCGGCAGGGATGGTCAGGGATGACGGATTAAACTGAACCCAACCTGCGTTGGACCTCGGAGTCGTTCCCGGGTCTTCGAAGTAGTTCGATCCGTCATGGAAGAACAGGTAGTCCGTCTGATAAATTCTTGCCTGCGTGGCTTCATCCGTATCATTCCTGACGACTATCTCTGCGGCGTAAACTTCACCCGGATTGGCGTCCCGGTCATTTGCCAGAGATCCCTCAACGGAGATCTGCCCGAACGACGCCATGGCCGGCGCAGCCAGAAGCGCAACCACGAGAAGAAACTTGCATGCTCGAATCCACATTGCCTTCGACTCAAATGTTCATTGTTCTGTAACGGTATAGGTAACGGTGTGTACATCCTGACCGATGCCCTGCTGCGGTGTAGCTGAAGCCGTGTAACGGAGAACACACTGTCCGTTTCTTTTCGAAGAGGCCTCTACGACCAGTTCTACGGAGGGCATTCC